>DATACM010000459.1:0-3307 GCA_036259055.1 Acidimicrobiales bacterium
GGGTAGCGCCCGGTGTCGCCGAAGTAGACGAGGTCCTCGTCGGGCAAGAGGTCGATGAGCGCCCGGGCCACCGTGAGCCCGCCGAACCCGCTGTCGAACATGCCGATGGGCCGGTCGTCCATTCCGGACGAGGACTGTAGCCAGCAGCCTCTCCGGGTCCGCACGACCGACCCGCTCGCCGCGCTGCTCGCCCGCTCAGCCGAACTGATCGGCGAAGTGGTCCCTGGAGAGCCACTTTCTCGATCAGTTCGGCGAAGTGGTCGCCGGCTGCGAAGGTGAAACTCAGAAGTACACGATGCGGCTGGCCCGCTCGACCACCTCGTCGAGGTCGTCGGTCCAGGCCCCGGTGCTCAGGTACTTCCAGCCCCCGTCCGCCAGCACCGTCACGATCACGCCCTCGTCGATCTCCGACGCCGCCCGGGCGGCGCCGGCCATCGCCCCCCCCGACGAGATGCCGGCGAAGATCCCCGCCTCGCGGGTGAGCCGGCGCGTCCACTCGATCGACTCCCGGGGCCGCACGATGAGCTTTCGGTCGAGCACGTCGGGGTCGAAGATCGGCGGGACGAAGCCCTCGTCGAGGTTGCGCAGCCCCTGCACCAGCTCGCCCGCCGGCGGCTCCACCGCCCACACCTGCACCACCGGGTTCTGGGCCTTGAGGTAGCGCCCGACGCCCATCAACGTGCCGGTGGTGCCCAGCCCGGAGACGAAGTGGGTGACCTCGGGGCAGTCGCGCCAGATCTCGGGACCGGTGCCCTCCTCGTGGGCTCGGGGGTTGGCCGGGTTGCCGTACTGGTAGAGGAAGGCCACGTCGTCCGATTCCTTGGCCAGGCGCTGCGCCATCCGCACCGCCCCGTTGGAGCCTTCCTCCCCCGGCGAAGGCACGATCTCGGCGCCGAAGATCTCGAGCAGCTGCCGGCGCTCGATCGAGACGTTCTCGGGGAGGACGACCCGCAGGCGGTACCCCTTGACGATGCACACGAGGGCCAGCCCGATCCCGGTGTTGCCGGACGAGGGCTCGAGGATGGTCTGGCCCGGCTTCAGGCGGCCATCGGCCTCGGCGTCCTCGACCATGGCCAGGGCGATTCGGTCCTTGACCGAGCCGCCGGGGTTCTGCCCCTCGAGCTTGACCAGCAGGCGGACGCCGGGCTTGGGGCTGAGCTGGTTGACCTCGACCAGCGGCGTGTTGCCGATGAGGTCGAGGACCGTCCGGAGGACGGCCACCAGACCTCCCTAGCCCCCGGCGACGGCCGGCAGGATGGAGATGACGTCGTCGTCCTCCACGGGGGCCTCCAGCCCGCCGCCGAAGCGGACGTCCTCGTCGTTGCGGTAGACGTTCACGAAGCGGTGCAGCGTCCCCTCCTCGGTGACGACCTTGCCGGCCAGGAGGGGGAACTGGCGGACGACGTCCTCGAACACCTCGCCGACGGTGGCGCCATTGGCCTTGATCGTCGCCTGGCCGCCGGCGTCCTTGCGCAGGACGGTCGGTACACGCACTTCGACGGGCACGACCTCGATGCTACCGGTCATCCAGGACGATCGACTCCTCGCTGACGGTGCCGTCGACGATGCGGTAGGAGCGCACCATGGGCTCGGGCTCGCGGAGCGACACCAGCACGTAGTGCCATTCCGGGACGGGCGCCTGCTCCACGTCGGTGGGCGAGGGGTAGGGGTCGGTGTGGGTATGGGAGTGGTAGACGCCCACGATCTCGAGGCCCTGGGCCTCGGCGTCGCGGTCGGCGTGCAGGTGGTCGAGCGAGTGCAGCTCGTAGAGGCGCGCCGACTCGGCCGCGTTGCGACAGGGGTAGACCGCCTCGACGAGGTCGCTGCCGGGGACGGCGGCCAGGAGCCCGCAGGCCTCGAGGGGGAGGCCGTCGAGGGCGTGGGCGACCATCCGCAGGTAGACGTCGTGTCCCAGTCGCAGCACCGGGGGGCGAGGGTACCCTTCGAGCCATGACCCCCCGCCCGCCCGGCGTCAAGGTGGTGTCGAGCAACCGCCGGGCCCGCCACGACTACGAGGTGATCGACACCATCGAGGCGGGGATCGCCCTGGTCGGCACCGAGGTCAAGTCGCTGCGGGCCGGCCAGGTCGTGCTCAAGGACGCCTACGCCAAGGTGGAGGACGGCGAGCTCTGGCTGCTCAACGCCCACATCGCCCCCTACGGCCAGGCCGACGGGTTCGGCGGCCACGACCCCGAGCGGCCCCGCAAGCTGCTCGTCCACCGGGGGGAGATCGACGAGCTGGCCGGGCGCACGCAGCAGCAGTCGCTGACACTCGTCCCGCTCTCCGTATATTTTCGTGAGGGACGGGCGAAGGTCGAGCTGGCGTTGGCGCGGGGGCGGCGGCGCTACGACAAGCGCCATGCCATCGCCGAGCGCGACGCCCAGCGAGAGGCGGAGCGGGCCATGTCCCGCCGCCACCGGCGATAGCACGGCGGCGTTCCCGGGAGTCGGGGCCCCCGCTGGCGGCGGTCCCGGCTCCCGGCCGACGCCCTCCGTCGGCCCACCGGGAAGAGCGGCGGTAGATTAGGTGTTCGTCCCAACGACGGGGGTGCATGGATTCGACTTCGGTCGTCGAGACGGGAGAAGCGAGCCGTGGTTTCCGGAGCCACGTTAAAGAGCCGGAACACAAATACAGACGCCGACGACAACGCGTTGGCTCTCGCTGCCTAACTAAGCAGCGTGCGTCCGCCCGACCTCAGCCCTGCGGGTCGGGACCGGGCGTCATCCAGCAGGGCTCACCCGACGGCCTGCGTCAGCCGGGCCGACGGGGACACCTCAGCTGACTGGGGCGGTCGCCTGCTGCCGGCGACGAGCGACCGCCCGAGATGCGATCGCCGGCTGCGCTCGGAGAAGGCCCGTCGAGAACCCGAAGGACGAGGGTTCGATTCCCTCCACCTCCACCAGGCGACCGACCGGCCGCCGTCGGCCTCAGCCGTCGAGGGCCCGGTCCACGAACCGGTCCTCGGCGAGGAGGAATGCCTCGGCCGAGCCGGGACGCAGCGGCGCCGCCCGGCCGCCGGGCTCCAGCGTCAAAGAGGTGGAGACCTCGTCGGGGCCCACAGCCGGCTGGCGGTGGATGTCGAGGCGGTAGTCGTCGCCGACGCGTAGGCGCCCTGAGAGCTCCAGGCGAACGGTGAGCGCGCCCTCCGAGGGGATCACCACGAAGCTCGAGTACACCCGCCGCCCCAGCTCGACGTCCGATTCGAAGAGGGTCGGCTGCCCGTCGACCAGAGCCTCCTCGAGCCCCCAGGGCGAGTAGACGGACAGGTACACCTTGTTGTCCCCCACCGGGATGGGCGGACGGGCC
>DATACM010000460.1:0-2985 GCA_036259055.1 Acidimicrobiales bacterium
GAAGCGGCAGAGGGGTCAGGGAGCGGCCGAGCGACATCGCACCCAGGGCTACCCAGCCGAGACCGGCCAGCTCCAAAACTCGGCCGCGGCGTCCAGCCAGCCGGGAAGGGCGAAATCGGCGTCGGCGTCCCAGAAGACGAGCACAGCCAAGAGGGCGAACTGCGCTGCGACCAAAGCGTATGCCGTGGCGAATAGGACCATGGCCTGAGCTTGCGCCTGTCGGGCATCTCCGGCATCGACCAAGCGGGGGGTCTTCGTCGGCGAGTAGTCGTATGTCCGCATCAACCGATCGGTGGAGGGGCTTGCGGCCACGCCGAGTAGGGCGGCCTCACGCCGTCCGCGGTGACGTCCTTGGCGACAACGGCGTGTAGCCGCTCTACCAGTCTTGCGACCTCCACGCCATCTCCTGCAGCGCCCAGGTGTTCCCGTCGGGGTCCGCGAAGGTTGCGTACTTGACGCCCTGTCCCTGATCGTCGATCTCGCTCACGGTTACTCCCCGGCTCAGGAGCTCTCGGCGAGAGTCGGTGATGTCCTTGACGACCAGGTGGAGCCCTCTCATCGATCCCGGATCCATCGCGACCATCGGCAACCCTGCGCTCAATACGATCGAACAGGCCGACGCTGGCGGAGTCAACTGCACAATCCTGACTCCCTCGGCAGGCTGAACATCGAGATCTTCGACGAAGCCCACCTTCTCGACGTAGAAGGCCTTGGCGCGATCGATGTCGCTGACAGGCATAGGCACAAGCTCGAGCTTCATATCCATGTTCATGATCGCGGCTGCGATGTTGTAACGCCCGCCAGGCTGGGTGTGGGCAGTCGCTGCAGCAGCTGTAGCACCATCGGCCCATTCCTTGGATCGAACCGGTCGGGGTGGTGCCACAGGTCAAGGAGCAGTCCCTCGGTTAGATCCTCAGCGGCGGCCTGGTCCTCGGTGAGGGCAAGCGCGACGCAGTACACGATGTGGCCGCTCCGGTCCAAGTACTCGAGCAACGCTGCCTCGTCGCGCTCGACGATTCGCTTATGCAACGCCGACTCCTCCTCGAGCAGAGTGGCAGAACGCTGGCGGGCTGAGCCGATGGAGGAGTGCGACACCATAGAAGTTCACCCCGTCCCCGCATCGACGGATGGGCCACCCGACGTCCTAGCGTCCGGACGTCGTCTACGCCCAGCGGGACGGGTGTTCTGAAGCACCGAACGCGATGGCAAGTCGTGGAGCACATGCTGTCTCACCGGGTGAATCCCAGGTCCGCTCGACCCTCTCGTACGAGTCGCCCAACGTCCGCCACCGGCCCCAGGTGGCGAAGCTTGTCTGGGTTCAGGATCCCGTGGACCGTCTGCACGTGCCCATCGGCAATGTCCAACGAGACGACGTTGAGGACGTGGCCCTCCTTGTCGAACGTGATCGCCCCGGGCTGTCCGTTGATCTCGGCCGGCCGGATCCGCACTTCGGCCTCTCGCAGCCGGCGCCCGACGCCCACCAGGAAGCGAGCGACGCGCTCCCTCCCGTGGAGGGGCTGGCGGATCGCCGGCACCTTGCCACCGCCGTCACCCATCATCACGACGTCCGCCGCCAGGAGCTCCATGAGGCCATCGAGGTCCCCTTCCCCGACGGCGGCGAAGAATCGATGGGCCAGCTCCTCCTTCTGCCGCCGCGAAGCCTCGAACCGGGGCCTGCGGGCCTCGACGTGGCGACGGGCCCGAGTGGCGATCTGGCGGCAGTTGTCCTCGGTCTTGTGGACCATCCGGGCCACCTCGTCGTAGCCGAACGCGAAGACCTCGCGCAGAAGGAATACCGCCCTCTCGACAGGGGACAGGCTCTCGAGCAGGACCAGGAAGGCCATAGACAGCGAATCCGCCGTCTCCGCGTGCGCGGCCGGATCCGGCGCCCCGTCGGTGACCAGGGGTTCGGGTAGCCAGGACCCGACGTATTGCTCGCGCCGCACGCGGGCCGAACGGAGGTGGTCCATGGCCAGGTGAGTGACGATCGCCAGGAGATACGCCTTGGCTGACTCGATGACTTCGCCCGCTCCGGCCGCCCGGTGGAACCGCAGGTAGGCGTCCTGCACGAGGTCTTCCGCCTCCGTCACGCTCCCGACCATGCGATAGGCGATCGAGAGGAGGAGGGGCCGAAGGGCCTCGTGTTCCTCGCCGTACGAGCTCTCAGCGGTCATGGATCTCACCTCCATGTAGACGAGGAAGCCCCTCCCTTTGTGACACCCGAAGGGCTGTCACAGGCGAGGCGCCTATCTCGTCTCTGTACATCGAGAGACAGGAGCGAGGAGGAGGGAACGATGAGGATCTTCGTCGCCGGAGCGACCGGGGTGATCGGGCGGCGGCTCGTGCCGCTGCTCGTGGCCAACGGCCACACGGTGATCGGCACCACCCGGGAGGCGCACAAGGTGGACGCGCTCCGGGCCGCCGGTGCCAGCGCGGTCGTGCTCGACGCCCTCGACCGCCGCGCCGTGCGGGAGGCCGTCGTGCGGGCCCGGCCAAATGTGGTCGTCCACCAGCTGACGGCGCTCGCGGCGTTCACCGACTTCCGCAAGTTCGACGAGGGCTTCGTCCTCACCAACCGGCTCCGCACGGAGGGGACCGACAACCTCATCGCCGCGATGAAGGAGGCCGGGGTCCGTCGGCTGGTGGCGCAGAGCTACGCCGGGGGTCTGTCCTTCGCACGGGTGGGCGGACCGGTGAAGACCGAAGATGACCCGCTCGATCCCGACCCCCCGGCGGCGCTTCGACGGACGATCGAGGCGATCGGGTACCTGGAGAACGCTGTGCTCCACACCGATGGCGTCGACGGTACGGTCCTGCGTTACGGACTCCTCTATGGCCCGGGCACGTCACTGGGGGAGGGCGGCTTCCAGCTCGAGGCTGTCCGCCGCCGGCGCTTCCCGATCGTCGGTGCCGGCTCGGGTCTGTCGTCGTTCATCCACGTCGACGACGCCGCCTCCGCCACGCTTGCCGCGGTCGAGACCGGCA
>DATACM010000461.1:0-2228 GCA_036259055.1 Acidimicrobiales bacterium
CACGTCGAGGAGGACGTCGACCAGGTGGTCGGCCAGCAGGTTGACCTCGTCGACGTAGAGGACGCCCCCGTGAGCGGCGGCCAGCAGCCCCGGGCCGAAGCGCACCTCGCCACCGGTCAGGGCGGCGGCCAGGTCCAGCGACCCGACCACCCGGTCCTCCGTTGCGCCCAGGGGCAGCTCCACGAACGGGGCCCGCCCGGGGAGGAGGGCGGCCAGCCCTCGGGCCAGGGTGGTCTTGGCCGACCCCTTCTGGCCCCGGAGCAGGACGCCTCCGATCCGGGGGTCCACCGCCGACAGGAGCAGGGCCAGCTTGGCCTCGTCCTGGCTCACCACCGCCGAGAACGGGAACTGCGGCGTCACCGCCCCTCCTCCCATCCCTCGGCCTCGAGCAGCGCCGAGCGGAGGGTGGCCAGCGCCTGGCCCGAGGCGTCCCAGAGCCCCCGCTCGGAGGCCTCGAGCAGGCGCTCGGCGATCGACCGCAGGGCCCAGGGGTTCGAGCGCTCGAAGAACTTCCGGACGACCGGATCGCCGACGTAGGCGTCGGTGACCCGCTCGTACATCCAGTCCTCCACCACCCGGGCGGTGGCGTCGTAGCCGAAGAGGTAGTCGACGGTCGCGGCCATCTCGAAGGCGCCCTTGTAGCCGTGGCGCTGCATCGCCGCGATCCACTTGGGGTTCACCACCCGGGTGCGCACGACCCGGGCGGCCTCCTCGGCCAGGGTGCGCACCCGGGGCCGGGCGGGGTCGGACGAGTCGCCGAAGTAGGCGGGCGGCTGGGCGCCGGTGAGGGCCCGGATGGTGGCGACCATCCCGCCGTGGTCCTGGAGGTAGTCGTCGGAGTCGAAGATGTCGTGCTCGCGGTTGTCCTGGTTCTTCACCGCCACGTCGATGGTGGCGAAGCGCCGGCGCATCGCCTCGGGGGCGGCCACCCCCATCCCGGCCCGCCCGTAGGCGTAGCCGCCCCACGCCAGGTAGACGGCGGCCAGGTCCTCGTCCGACCGCCAGTCGCGCGACTCGAGCAGGGGCAGGATCCCCGAGCCGTAGGCGCCCGGCTTGGCCCCGAAGATGCGAGGGTCGTCGCCCCCGTGGGCCCGCACGAAGTTCGACTCGACGGGCTCGTCGAGCCCCGCCACCAGTGCCACCGCGTCGTCCAAGAGGTGCACCAGGTTGGGGAAGGCGTCGCGGAAGAAACCCGAGATGCGGAGGGTGACGTCGATGCGGGCACGGCCCAGCTCCTCGAGGGGGATCGCCTCGATGCCGGTGACCCGCCCCGACTCCTCGGCCCACACCGGGCGCACGCCGAGGAGGGCGAGGGCGCAGGCCACGTCGTCGCCCGACGTGCGCATCGCCGAGGTGCCCCACACCACCAGGCCGACCGACTCCGGCGGCCGACCGGTGTCGGCGACGTGCCGCTCGACCAGCCCCTCGGCCAGCCGCCAGCCCACGTCCCACGCCAGGACGGAGGGGACGGCCTTGGGGTCCACGGACCAGAAGTTGCGCCCGGTGGGCAGCACGTGGGCCATGCCCCGGCTCGGCGCGCCGCTGGGGCCAGCGGGCACGTGGCGCCCGGCCAGGGCAGCCAGGGTGTTGGCCACCTCGTCGGTCGTGCGGGCCAGGGCGGGGGCGAGTCGTTCGCACACCCACCGGAGGGTCGGGTCGTCACCCTCGTACCGCCAGGCGGCGGCCTGCAGGGCGGCCAGCCGGCGACGGCACTCGCCTTCGACCCGATCCACGCCGACCCGGTCGTCGCCGGCGCCCAGCTCGGCCGCCACCGTCGCCCGCAGCGAGGGCACCGACGGGCCCTGGGGCAGCCGGGTGAGGGCGGTGACCAGGTCGAGCTCCGCCTCCCCCGCGGGCGGGACGCCGAGCACGTGCAGCCCGCCGCGGATCTGGGCGTCCTTGAGCTCGCACAGGTAGCCGTCGACGTGCAGCACCAGGTCGTCGAAGTCGTCGCCCTCGGGCGCCTCGCCGACGCCCAGGTCCCTGTGCATCTCGGCCGCCACCAGCAGCTCCCACACCCGGGACCGGATGGCGGGGAGCTTGGCCGGGTCGAGGGCGGCGACGCGGGCGTACTCGTCGAGCAGGGCCTCGAGGCGGGCCAGGTCGTCGTAGGTGTCGGCCCGGGTGAGCGGCGGGACCAGGTGGTCGACCACGACGGCGTGGGCCCGGCGCTTGGCCTGGGTGCCCTCGCCCGGGTCGTTCACGACGAACGGGTACACGAGAGGGAG
>DATACM010000462.1:0-3700 GCA_036259055.1 Acidimicrobiales bacterium
CTGAGGGTGGACCCGCGGGTCGCCGTACACCTCGCTGGTGGACGCCAGCATGTAGCGGGCCCCCTTCTCGTGGGCCAGGTCGAGGGTGTGCCGGGTGCCTTGGCTCCCCACCTCGAGGATGGGGATGGGGATCCGCTCGAAGTCCGGGGGCGAGGCGGGGCTGGCGAAGTGCAGGACGGCGTCGACCGGCCCGCCGACGTGCAGCGGATCGGTCACGTCGTGGTGGACGAACGAGAAGCGCTCGTCGTCGAGCAGGTCGGAGATGTTCTCGACCGACCCGGTGAGCAGGTTGTCGACGGCGACCACCTTGTCGCCGGCCGCCAGCAGCGCCCGGCACAGATGCGACCCGAGGAAGCCGGCCGCCCCGGTGAGGACGACCCGCCGCTCGCTCACCTGCCTATGCCCTCGTAGGTGAAACCGAGGCGGCGGAGGGCGGCGGGGTCGAGCAGGTTGCGGGCGTCGACCACCCGGGGCGCGGCGAGGAGGTCTCGCACCTTGGCGAGGTCGAGACGGCGGAACTCGTCCCACTCGGTGAGCACCGCCAGCACCGCCGCCCCGTCGCAGGCCGCGTAGGGATCGTCCACCACGTCGATGCCGGCCAGCTCGGGCCGTCCGCCGCCGCGCCGCACCGCCGGGTCGTAGGCCCGCACCTGGGCGCCCATCTCTCGGAGCCGCCCGAGCACCCGGAGCGAGGGCGAGTCCCGCAGGTCGTCGGTGCGGGCCTTGAAGGTCAGCCCCCAGGCGCCGACCAGCGCCCCCTCCACCGACCCTCCCGCCAGGCGCACCACCTTCCCCGCCACCCGCTCGAACTGCTCGTCGTTCACCGCCTGGACGCCGCGCAGGAGCTGGAAGTCGTACCCCACGTCATCGGCGATGCGAATGAGCGCGCTGGTGTCCTTCGGGAAGCAGGAGCCGCCCCATCCCGGGCCGGGCCGGAGGAACTCGAAGCCGATACGGCGGTCGTAGCCCATGCCCAGGACGACGTCGCGGACGTCGGCTCCGACCGCCTCGCAGACGTTGGCCACCGCGTTGACGAAGGAGACCTTGGTGGCCAGGAAGGCGTTGCAGGCGTACTTGATGGTCTCGGCCGTGGACGGGTCGGTGACGAGCACGGGGGCGGAGATCGACTCGAACAGCGACGTCACCCGGACGGCGGCGGCGTGGTCGTCGGTGCCCACGACGATGCGGTCGGGATGGAGGAAGTCGGCCACGGCCGATCCCTCGCGCAGGAACTCGGGGTTGGACACGACGACGACGTCGTCGCGCCCGAGCACCTCCTCCACCACCCGGGTGGAGCCGACCGGCACGGTGGACTTGTTGACGACGATGGCCTCGGGCGGGAGCACCGGTCCGATCTCGGCGGCGGCGGCCTGGAGGTAGGAGAGGTCGGCGGAGCCGTCGTCGGCCTGGGGGGTCGGCACGCACAGGTAGGCGAACTCGCACGTCTCGGCCGCGTTCGCCGCCCCGAGGACGAACGAGAGGCGGCCGCCGTCGATGCCCTCGCGGACCAGCTCGGGCAGCCCCGCCTCGAGTATCGGCACCTCTCCCCGCGACAGGCGCTCGACCTTCTCGGGGAGGATGTCGGCGCAGATCACGTGATGGCCCATGTGGGCGAAGCACGCCCCGGTGGTGAGCCCCACGTACCCCGTGCCGATGACGGCGATCCGGCTCATGAAGTTCCGTCCAGGAGAGTGGGCACCAGACGTCGCAGGGCGTCTTGGTGGTCGGGGAGGAGAGGAACGCCGGACAGGCGCAGGGCGGCGTTGTCGAGGACGGCGAACGCCGGACGGGCGGCTGCTCGGGGCGGGTCCATCTGCGACGTCTCTATGGGGTGGACGAGGCCGCTGTCCAGACCGGCGATGGCGAGAGCGTCGCAGGCCAACCGGTACCAGGTCGTCGTGCCCTGGTTGGTGACGTGGTACACGCCGGTGCGGCGCTCGACGACCAGACGGCGGATCATGGTGGCGAGGTCGCCGGCGTGGGTGAAGGCGCCGTGCTGGTCGGCGACAACCCGCAGCTCGCTCCCCTGCGTCGCCTTCTCGAGGACCGTCCGCACGAAGTTGCGCCCGTGGGGCCCGCAGAGCCACGACGTGCGGACGACGGTGCCCTCCGGTCCGACCTCGGCCTCGCCCCCCAGCTTCGAGCGGCCGTAGACGGAGATCGGGTTCGGCGTGTCCCACTCGGTGTAGGGGCGGCCGGCGGCCCCGTCGAAGACGTAGTCGGTGGACACGTAGCACACCCGGGCGCCCACCAGGCGCGCCGCCTCGACGACGTTTCGGGTGCCGAGGGCGTTTATGCGGAAGGCCTGGTCCGGGTCCGACTCGCAGGCGTCGACGTCGGTCCACGCCGCGGTGTGGACCACCGCCTCCGGGCGGGCCCCGCCGACGAGCTGGAGCACCCGCTCGCGGTCGCCCACGTCGACCGTCGGTTGGTCGGCGGCCACGACCTCGTGGCCGGCGAAGGCGTCGACCACCTCCCGGCCGAGCTGCCCGCCGGCTCCGGTGACGAGGACGCGCACGCTTACCCGCCCGGCTGGTCGCCGCCGTACGAGGCGACCGCCACCGCCCACGCCGTCTCCTCCACCGGTGCCCGGTCCCGCAGCGGCTCCCACCAGGCCCGGTTCTCGCGGTACCACGCCACCGTGGCCGCCAGCCCCGCCTCGAACGAGATCTGCGGCTCCCATCCCAGCTCGGTGCGGATGAGCGTCGAGTCGAGCAGGTAGCGGCGGTCGTGGCCCGGGCGGTCGGGCACGATCGTCTTGAGGGTCGGAGGCTTCCCCAGCGCGGCGAGGACCAGGTCGGCGATCTCCTCGATGTTCCGCTCGACGCCGCTGCCGACGTTGTACGTCGCGCCCAGGCGTCCCCGCTCGAGCACGGCGGCGATGGCCCGGCAGTGGTCCTCGACGTGCAGCCACTCGCGGCGGTGCTGGGTGGACGCGTACATGGGCAGTGTTTCGTCGTCCATGGCCCGGGTGGCGAAGAGGGGGATGACCTTCTCGGGGAACTGGTAGGGGCCGTAGTTGTTGCAGCAGTTGGTGATCGTGACCGGGAGGTCGAAGCTCTCGTAGTAGGCCCGGACGGCGTGGTCGGCCCCCGCCTTGGAGGCGTTGTACGGCGTCCGCGGGCGGTAGGGCGAGTCCTCGGTGAAGGCCTCGTCGCTGTCGAGGTCGAGATCGCCGTAGACCTCGCACGTCGAGATGTGGTGGAAGCGATCGATCCCGACTCGTCGGGCGGCCTCCAGCAAGGTCTGGGTGCCGAGCACGTTCGTACGGAAGAAGCGGCCGGGGTCGATGACGGCCAGGCTGTTGTGGGACTCGGCGGCGAAGTTGACAATCACGTCGACGCGTTCCTCGAGCAGCACCCTCTCGGCCAGCTCGAGGTCGGCGATGTCCCCCTGGACGAAGCTCACCCGGCTCTCGTCGAGGTCGTCGAGGTTGGCTCGGTTGCCGGCGTAGGTGAGCTTGTCGTAGACGACGACGCGGTCGCCGGCGTGAGCCTCGGCCCAGTAGCGGACGAAGTTGGAGCCGATGAACCCGGCGCCACCGGTGACGAGCACGATCATGCGGTCGCCCAAGCTACCGCGGGCCCCGACCGCCTCCTCCCAACGCCCGCCCCGCTCCGGGCCCGCTCAGCAGGCGGGCGCGGTCGGCGCCCCCTTGGGCGCTGGCGTCGGCGATGGGGAGGGATTGGGCGCGGGGGGG
>DATACM010000463.1:0-1928 GCA_036259055.1 Acidimicrobiales bacterium
GTGCCGGCGGGAAGCCCGACCGTCCCCCGCACGATCTGGTCGGCCTTGCGGGGGTCCACCCCCAGCCGAACGGCCAGCTCGACCGTCTCGTCGAAACGGGCAGGAGCGAGGCTCTTGACCAGGTCGACGGCCTCCCCGGGCCCGTGCAGCTGCTGACGATCGAAGCGGCGCACGGCATCGGCGTACCTCTTGCTGCGGGTGCTCATCGGACGGTGATCCCCATGGAGCGGGCGGTGCCGAGGACCTGCCGCTTGGCCCCCTCCAGGTCGTTGGCGTTCAGGTCGGGAAGCTTGGTGGTGGCGATCTCGGTGAGCTGGGCCTCGGTGATGGTGCCGGCAGCCTCCCGGCCCGGGAGGGTCGCCCCCTTCTCCACGTTGGCGGCGGCCCGGAGGAGCACCGGCGTGGGCGGAGTCTTGGTGACGAAGGTGAACGACCGGTCCTCGAAGATGGTGATCTCGGCCGGGACCACCGTGCCCCGCTGGCTCTCCGTCTGGGCGTTGTACTGCTTGCAGAACTCCATGATGTTGACGCCGTGCGGCCCCAAGGCGGTGCCCACCGGGGGGGCGGGCGTGGCTGCCCCGGCGGGGATCTGGATCTTCACGACGGCGGCGACGCGTCTCTTCGCCATGCCTTTCCTTCCGTTGCTTGCTGTGCGGCGCCCGGCCTACAGCTTGGCGACCTGGCTGAACTCCAGCTCGACGGGGGTCTCCCGCCCGAAGATGTTGACGAGCACCTTGACCTTGAGCTGGTCCTCGTTGATCTCGGCGATCTGCCCGGAGAAGTCGGCGAACGGCCCCTCGCGCACGCGGACGCTCTCTCCCACCTCGAACATCGGCCGGTGCGGCCTCGTCTTCTTGGCCCCGTCGGTGCCCTCGGGCTGCACGGCGAGGATGCTCTCGACCTCCTTGCGGGACAGCGGCGTGGGCTTGGCTCCGAGCCCCACGAAGCCGGTGACGCCAGGGGTGTTGCGCACCACCCGCCAAGAGTCGTCGTCGAGGTCCATGCGCACGAGGAGGTAGCCCGGGAAGACCTTCTTCTGGACGACCACCTTCTTGCCGCCCTTGAACTCGATGACGTCCTCCATGGGGATGACGCACTCGAAGATGCGGTCCTCCATGTTCATGGAGGCGATGCGGCTCTGCAGGTTGGACTTCACCTTGTTCTCGTAGCCGGCGTAGGTGTGCACGACGTACCACGAGCCCGGGCGGTCGTAGGGGCTCTCGAGGACGGGCTCCTCCTCGAGCTCCTCCTCGTCGAGCGCGGAAGCCAGCAGCTCGTCCTCGGTGAGGGGGGCGATCGCCTCGGCGGCGCGCGCCACGGCCTCGTCCGGGGCGTCGCCCTCTTCGGGCTCGGGGATGGTGCCGAGGTCGGTCATCACTTGAAGAGGAAGATGACGGCCTTGCCGAACACGTAGTCGAGGCCGAAGATCAGGCCGGTGAGCAGGACGAGGGCCACGAACACGACGATCGAGTAGTTGACGACCTCGGCCCTCGTCGGCCAGGCCACCTTGCGGAGCTCGGCTCGCACCTGGCGGGTGTACTCGGCGGCGCCGACGCGCTCCTTGGCGGGCCGGGGGGCGGGACGGGCCTGGGTGTCCTTGCGCAGGACGGGCGTGCCCTCGGCATCGATCTGCCCCTGGCGCTGCATCATGCGCTTCATCTGTCGGTTCGCAGCCAATGTTCTTCCAACACCCTTCCGGAGGCGAGCAGGGCAGGAGGGACTCGAACCCCCAACCGCCGGTTTTGGAGACCGGTGCTCTGCCAGTTGAGCTACTGCCCTTGGGGGTCAGTCCTGTTGGGGCTGGCCCGGCCAGGATAGTCCACGGTCGGCGGCTCCGCCCCTTGTCGCCCGGCCCCGGGAACGAGCCGGCGGCTCGGGTGGACGGCTAGCGCCGAACGGGCCGAACGTTTCTCGTCACGGCACTAGCT
>DATACM010000464.1:0-1575 GCA_036259055.1 Acidimicrobiales bacterium
CCTCGTCGTTGAGCGCGAGGTCACCGATCGCTTCGATGAGATGGTGAGGCTCAGGCGTGCCCTGAAGGAGCTGCGCGTCCCCGCAGACGTCATCGTGGTCGGCGAGCGGCGCCTCGAGGAGTGGGGCGGCGTCAAGGGGACGATGCTCCGCGCCGCGCTGGCGGAAGGTCGCGTCATTGCCGAGTCGTGACGGTCGCGACCTCGCCCGACTCCTCCTCCGCAAGGCGGCAGGCGACGCGTCCGCGCTGCGCGCGCTCCGCGGCGAGCTAGTAGTTCCCGACGAGGTGTTGGGCTTTCACGCCCAGCAGGCGGTCGAGAAGTCCCTGAAGGCGGTGCTCGCGAGCCGGGAGATCGAGTTTCCTCGCACCCAGGACCTCACCCTGCTGTTCAGCTTGGCGGAGCGCCACGGCGTCGCCGCCCCTCGCGACCTGGCGGAAGCGGACGCCCTGACCCCGTGGGCGGTCGAGTTCCGGTACGAGGAGTCACTCGGCAAGCCGCTCGACCGCGACGCGGCGCTGCACCTCGTCGAGCGAGTCGAGGCGTGGGCCACCGAGGTCGTCGAGACGGCCCCACCAAGCGGATAGTCGATCAGGGGACGGCCTCTCCGGCGCCCGGCGCCGAAGGCCGTAGACTCCGCTGGCAGCGGGGGCGCGTAGCTCAGTGGGAGAGCGCTCGCTTCACACGCGAGAGGTCGCTGGTTCGAACCCAGCCGCGCCCATCGTCAAAGAAGCCCCGCAAGCGCGGGGGGTTTCTTGGGCCTCGCACCGCCTGTTTCCATGCCCGCTTGCCGCCGACGGACGCCACTGGTGCCCGCTGGTGCCCGTTTCCAGGGCTGCTCGACCGCGCGACCGTCGGCATCCGGGAGCCGACCTGTGGCCGCGTCCAGGACCAGGGCCCCCGGCGGCGACCACGAAGAGGCACTACGTGTGTCCGCCCTGAACCGCCGATAGATCGGGGCGAGCTCTTCGGCATGCTCGAACTCGGCCGACACCGCTTCGAGAAGCCGCTCGGCCACCTCGATCTCCCGAGTGAGGCCGGTCTTGTTCTTCGTGGAAGAGGTCGAGCGCAATCGAGTCCGACTCGCCGGTGAGTTCTGCGGCGTCACGCGCACGGCGCCTAGACGGTGTCGACGGTCGACCCGCGGGGCCTGGTTATGGTTTCCAGGCCGACGAACGTGTTCCCGCGGCCAGCTTCCGCGGAGCCCCGAGGTCTTCGCCTGGGAGAACGTCCTTCTCGAGAGGTGAGACTCGCATCTTCCCGGGCTCGTGGCCGTTACGCTCCCCTGCTCATGGCGGCATACTCCCGCGTCTGGCTCCCGGCGGGAGCGGCCGCCGTCGCCCTCGTGCCGTCGGGCTGCGGACGTGACTCGGGCGAGCGCCCCGCCGCCCCCAAGCCTTCCTCCCCGGTGATCGTCCGGGTCGACTCGCGGTCGATCACCCGAGCGCAGTTCGACCACGTGCGCAGGGCGGTGCTCAAGTCGGGGAGGGACGGCCGCCCGGAGCGGCGGGTTCGCAGGCAAGTCGTGCGGTTCCTGATCACGGGTCTGTGGCTCGAGGAAGAGGCACGGGAGCGGGG
>DATACM010000465.1:0-5679 GCA_036259055.1 Acidimicrobiales bacterium
CGACTACCGGGCGACGATCGACGACCCCCGCGTCGACGAGGTACGCATCCTCCGCCCCCAGGAGATCCCTCACTATGTCGCCGAGGGCCTCTTCGACCTCGGCATCACCGGGCGGGACTGGATCGAGGAGACGGGGCGCGAGGTGGTGTCGCTCGGGGAGCTCCACTACTCCAAGGCCACCGCCCGGCCGGTGCGCATCGTCCTGGCGGTGGCCGCCGACACGGCGGTCAAGAGCGTCGCCGAGCTGCCGACCGGCCTGCGCGTGTCCACCGAGTACCCCGAGCTCACCCGGCGGTACTTCGAGAAGCAAGGGATCCCCGTGGACGTGCGCCTCTCCTACGGCGCCACCGAGGCCAAGGTGCCGGAGATCGCCGACGCGGTGGTCGAGATCACCGAGACCGGTCGGGCCCTGCGGGCCGCCGGCCTGCGGATCATCGACACCATCCTCGTGAGCTACACCGAGCTCATCGCCAACCCGGAGGCCTACGAGGACCGGGCCAAGCGCCACGCCATGAACCAGCTGCACACGCTCCTCCAGGGCACGCTGGAGGCGCGAGGGCGGGTCCTGGTCAAGCTGAACGTGGGCGAGGCCGACCTCGACAAGGTCATCGGCCTCTTGCCCGCGCTCAAGGCGCCGACCGTCTCCAAGCTGTTCGGCACCAACGCCTACGCGGTGGAGACGGTCGTGCCCAAGGCCCAGATCAACACCCTGATCCCGGCGCTGCGGGACGCCGGCGCCTCCGACCTCATCGAGCTGGCCCTCTCCAAGATCGTCCACTGATGGGCGCGACGGGGACCGTCGCCGCCTTCGACGAGCACAAGGGGCTGGGCACGGTCCGCGCCGACGACGGCCGGGAGCTGCCCTTCCACTGCACCCGCATCGCCGACGGATCCCGCACCATCGACGTGGGCGCCCGGGTGACGTTCTCGGTGGTCGCCGGCCACCGCGGCCAGTGGGAGGCGGCCGACGTGGCCGAGGCGCCCCGCTAGCTCGCCGGACCTTCCGAGGGGCCGCCACCGGCGCGGCGCTGGGCCTCGAGGAAGGCGAACTGCAGGTTGGTGAGGGCGTCGCGCAGGGGCTTCTCGTTCTCGCCCAGGTGGGGGCCGAGCCGTTCGACGACGGCGGCCATGGCGTCGATGGCCACGCGCGCCTCCTCCAGTCGGGGCTGCTCCTGGTCGAGGTGGAGGGCGGCGAGCTGGAAGAACCCGATGCAGTGGTTGGCCACGACGAGGGCGGCGGGCGCCTCGAGCAGCTCCCGTTGCACCTGGGCCTGCAGGGCGGCGGCCTCCTCCTCGGTGAGCGGCTGCTCTTCGGAAGGCCCGGCCCGAGGGGGCGCCGACTCGGACGACGGCGGCGCCGACGGCTCTTCGCGGCGTATCGGCCGCTCGCCGGACGGTGTCCAGATCGTGCTCATGCTGTTACCCTAGGTCCCACAACCGAAGAGGGAAGCGGGGCTGCGGCTCCCACCCGGCCACCTGGGGTGCGCCGGGTCGATCGACCGCCAGCGCGGTGAGCGGGGTGGACGTTGCTTCCCGACGTCCACCCGTTTCGCGTCTCGAAGGAGTGATGCCTGATCGCCCCAGCCGACGGCAACGAGCCGAGGATCAACGACCGCATCCGTGCGCGGGAGGTGCGCCTGGTCGGCCCGGACGGCGGCCAGCTCGGGATCAAGCCCCTGCACGAAGCACTGGCGATCGCCGAGGACCTCGGTATGGACCTGGTGGAGGTCGCGGCGCAGGCCGATCCGCCCGTCTGCCGGATCATGGACTACAACAACTGGAAATACGAAGAGGCCAAGCGGGAGCGCGAGTCCCGGCGGCGGGCCAGCCACTCGGCCATCAAGGAGATGAAGTACCGCCCCAAGATCGGTGGGGGCGACTTCGACACCAAGACCCGCAAGGTCGCCGAGTTCCTCGACCAGGGGCACAAGGTCAAGATCACGATCATGTTCCGGGGCCGGGAGGTCGCCCATCCCGAGCTGGGGATGCGCATCCTCGACCGCATCGCCGAGCAGATCGGCCCCACGGCCAAGGTCGAGGCCTCGCCCAAGCTGGACGGTCGCAACATGACGATGGTCCTGGCACCGGACAAGCGGGCCCGAGCGGCGGCGGCCAAGGCAGCGGCGCAGGCAGCAACCAACGAAGCAACCAACCGGCCGGAAGACGAGGGACGGACCACCGCCCACTGAAGGGAACGACATGCCCAAGATGAAGACGCACCGGGGTGCGGCCAAGCGCTTCGCCGTGACCGGCACGGGCAAGATCGTCCGTCGCAAGGCCTTCCGCTCCCACCTCCTGGAGAAGAAGCCGTCGACCCGGACCCGCCGCCTCGCCCACGAGGCAGAGGTCTCGGGCGGCGACCGGGCGCAGGTCAAGCGCCTCCTCGGCCTCTAGACGACGCAGAAAGGAACGACGCACATGGCCAGGGTCAAGCGGGCCGTTCACGGCCGCAAGCACCACCGGGCGGTCCTCGAGCAGGCCCGGGGCTACTACGGCAACAAGAGCCGCAGCTTCCGCGCCGCCAACGAGCAGGTCATGCACTCGCTGCAGTACGCCTACCGCGACCGCCGGGCTCGCAAGGGCGACTTCCGCCAGCTCTGGATCCAGCGCATCAACGCCGCGTCCCGCCAGCACGGGATGAGCTACAGCCGCTTCGTCGCCGGGTTGCGGGCGGCGGGCGTCGAGGTCGACCGCAAGATCCTGGCCGACCTGGCCGTGTCCGACGACGCCGCCTTCGCCGCCCTGGTGAAGGTCGCCCGGGAGGCCGCCCCCAAGGCGTCGTGAGCGCCGGCGGCGGCCCGGCCGGTCTGGCCTTCCGCAACCCGAGGGTCCAGCGCCTCCGTCGGCTGGCGCGCGACCCGCGGGCGAGGCGAGCGGAGCGGGCGTTCGTCGTCGAGGGCCCGCGCGTGGTGGCGACCGCCCTCGACGCGGGGGTTGCCCTCGAGGCGGTGTACGTCGCCCCGGGGTTCGAGGGGCCGGTGCTCGACCGAGCGCGGGCGGCCGGAGTCGAGGTGGCGATGCTGGCGCCCGGCGTCATCGAGCGGGCGGCCGACGCCGTAACGCCCCAGGGAGTCCTGGCGGTTGCTCCTGCGGTGGACGTGACCCTCGATGCCCTGCGCGCATGCACCCTCGTGGTCGTCTGCAGCGGAGTCGCCGATCCGGGCAACCTCGGGACGGTCCTGCGCAGCGCCGAGGCGGCCGGAGCCGGGGCGGTAATCTGCTGTGACGGCACTGTCGACGTCTCCAGCCCCAAGTGCGTTCGAGCGTCAGCCGGTGCGCTGTTCCACCTGAAGGTGGTGGCCGGAGGAGCGGCAGTGGAGGTGCTCGAGGAGGTCGGCGGCTGGGGGATGCGCCGCCTCGGCACGCGGTCCCGAGGGGGCACCCCGCACTACCGAGCCGATCTCCGGGGGCCGACCGCTGTCCTGCTCGGCAACGAGGCGCACGGCCTGCCGGCCGACGTCGAGCCCCATCTCGACGGAGTCGTCACCGTGCCCATCGTCGGCCGGGCGGAGTCGCTCAACGTGGGGGTGGCGGCGGCGGTGATCTGCTTCGAGGCGGCCCGCCAGCGCTCGTGCTGATGGAAATCGACGTCATCCCCGACGCCGTCTTCGAGCTGGACGCCGAGCAACGGGTGCGGGCGGCCAACCAGCGGGCCGCCGACCTCACCGGCTACGACGTCTCGGTGATCGTCGGATGCCGACCGGCCGAGCTGCTCCGCTGCCGGACGGCCGACGGGCGGCCCCTCTTGGCGGGCGGCTGGCACCCGTCGACCCGGCTGCCGTGCGTCACCCGGATCCCCGAGCACGAGGTCCGCCTGGTCAAGGCCGACGGCAGCGAGGTAGGAGCCATGGTGACCGGCCGCTATCGGCGGGACGAGAGCGGCAGGGTGGTCGGCGCCGTCCTCCTCGCCCGGCCGAGCGCCCACCGCCCTTCCGGCCTCGAGGGCATCGAGGTGATCTCCACCGTGAGCCACGAGCTGCGCTCGCCCCTCACGTCGGTGCGCGGGTACACGAGCTTGCTGCTGAACCGCTGGGACCGCCTGGCCGACGACCAGAAGCGCGCCATGCTCGAACAGGTCAACCACGATGCCGGTCGGGTCACCCGCCTGGTCACCGAGCTGCTCGACATCAGCCGCCTCGAGAGCGGGCGGCTCGTGCTGCGGCGGCAGCTCGTCGACCTCCCCGCGCTTGCCGCCAACGTCGTCGAGAAGGTCCGCATGGTGGAGCCCGAGGTGGACGCCGCCCTCGCCTTCCCCACCGACTTCCCCCGCGTGTACGCCGACCCCGACAAGATCGAGCAGGTCCTCACCAACCTGGTCGAGAACGCCGCCAAGTACGGGAGCCCCAAGGGCATGCGCATCTTCGGCCGCCACCGCGACGGGATGGTCACGGTGGCGGTGGCCGACAAGGGCGAAGGCATCCCCGAGCGAGACCTGCGCCGGGTCTTCAGCAAGTTCTTCCGCCGGGCGGAGACCCGCCCGACGGGGTCGGGCCTGGGCCTGTGGATCAGCCGCGGGTTGGTCGAGGCCCACGGCGGGTCGCTGGTGGTGGCGTCGCAGGTCGGGAGCGGCTCGACGTTCAGCTTCACCCTCCCCACCGCCGTGCCCGAGGAGCTGGCCCAGTGAGCGCGGCGCGGCCGGTCGGGGAGATCGAGAAGGAGGCGCTGGCGCGCGTCGACGGCGCCGCGTCGGTCGCCGACCTCGACGCCGTCCGCCAGGAGTTCCTGGGCAAGCGCTCGCCGTTCGCCGCCCTCCACCGGGGGCTGGGCGCCCTGCCCCCCGAGGAGCGCAGGGAGGCGGGACGGTCGATCCACGAGGCCCAGGCCCACGTCGAGCAGGCCTTCGGGGCGCGCCGGGAGGTGTTGGAGGCGGTCGAGCGGGCCGAGCGCCTCGAGGCCGAGCGCCTCGACCTCACGGAGGTGGTCGGGCGGCCGACCCGTGGCCACCTCCACCTGGTGACCCAGGCGCGCGACGAGCTGGAGGACGTCTTCGTCGCCATGGGGTACTCCGTCGCCGACGGCCCCGAGGTGGAGACCGACTGGTACAACTTCGAGGCGCTCAACATGCCCCCGGCCCACCCGGCCCGCAGCATGTGGGACACGCTCTACCTCGCCCTCGGCGAGCCCGAGTCGGTGCTGCTGCGCACCCATACGTCCCCGGTGCAGATCCGGGTCATGGAGTCGAAGCCGCCGCCCCACCGGGTGGTCATCCCCGGCCGCTGCTACCGCCGCGACACCCCCGACGCGCGCCACCTCTCGGTGTTCCACCAGATCGAGGGCCTGGTGGTCGACCGGGGCATCACCTTCGGGGACCTGGCCGGTACCATCGAGGCCTTCACCAGCGCCTATTTCGGCGCCGCCATCTCCGCCCGGCTGCGCCCCTCCTACTTCCCCTTCACCGAGCCGTCGGCCGAGTTCGAGGTCACCTGCATCTTCTGCAAGGGGACCGGGTGCCGGGTGTGCTCCCAGTCGGGATGGATCGAGCTGGGCGGCTGCGGCATGGTCGACCCGAACGTGTTCGAGGCGGTGGGCGTCGACCCGGAGGAGTGGACGGGCTTCGCCTTCGGGTTCGGCATCGACCGGTGCGCCCAGGTGCGCCACGACGTCGACGACCTGCGCCACCTGCTCACCAACGACATCCGCTTCCTGTCGCAGTTCTGACTCAGACGACGCCGGGCCGTT
>DATACM010000466.1:0-2932 GCA_036259055.1 Acidimicrobiales bacterium
TCGATCCTCGGAGCGGCCCTGGTCGTGGCGCTGGTCACCCGGCGAGGGGGCTTCTCCTACGGCTACGGGCGCCGGCCGCGAGGGGGGCTGATGTCAGGCCGCGGCTACGACGATCCGGTGGTCGTGGACGACGTCGAGGACTCGTACCGACCGGTGCGCCGCCGCCGCCGCTTCTTCTGAGCGAAAACGGCGGATCATCGCCCACCTGGCCCTAGTCGCCGCTCCTCCACGCATACTCCATCTGGTGCGCCGTCGCTTCGGCCAGGTCCTCACCTTCCTGACGCCGGACCAGGTGGAGGCTCATGTCGATGCCGGCCGAGATCCCGCCCGAGGAGACCACGCGACCCTCGTCCACCCAGCGAACCTGTCGTCTCACCCGCACTCGGGGGAAACGCCGCTCGAGCTCGTCGACGTCCTCCCAATGACTCGTTGCCTCCCGACCGTCCAGCAAGCCAGCGGTCGCCAACAAGAAGGCGCCCGTGCAGACCGACGCCGTGATCTGCGTCTTTTCGGCGGTTCGGGCGAGCCAGGAGATCAGCCGATCGTCGCGTTCGGCTCTCTCGGTGAGGCCGCCGGGGACGACGAGAATGTCCAAGTCCGGGTGATCCCCGAGGATGCAGGACGCCACCAGGCGAAGCCCCCCGCGCGCGACGACCATGGGCTCTGTGGCGGCGATCGTGTGGACCTCGAACGGCGCGCTGGGCCACCCCTGACGAAGGGCGACGCGCGCGGCGGTGGCGAACACCTCGAAGGGGCCGCAGCAGTCGAGCACCTCCACGTCGTCATACAGGACGATGCCGACCTGGGCCACACCACAGCATCGCGCCGCTCCGGCGCGGCTAGCGCGCCGCTGCCATCGCCAGCATGAACCCGAGGTCGGGCAGCCCGACGATGTCGGGGGAACCGACGCTCCCCCGCTCCAGGACGTCGAGGCGGGCGGCATCGAGGGCGGGAGCAAGCTGGTCCAGCCGGAAGTCGGCATGTCTCCGTACTCGGTGGAACAGGCTGCGATGCCTTCCTCGCGTCCCGCTGTCGATGTCGACGGCGAGGAGCTTGCCCCCCGGCTTGAGCACTCGGGCGATCTCACCAATGCCTAGCCGCCGCCCCTCATCCGTGAGGTGGTGGAGCATGAGGCTGCTGAGAACGGCGTCGAACGTCGCATCCGGGAAAGGCAGCGCCTCGACGGCGGCCGTCTCGAACCGAACGTCCACGCCGGCCTTCGCCGCCTTGCGGCGAGCCCGAGCGACCATCTCGGGGGAGGGATCGATGCCGCAGACCTGACCGCCGCCGCCCACCCGGTCCTTCACTGCGATCGCGAGCGCTCCCGTCCCACAGCCGACATCGAGGGCCGTGTCGCCGGGACCGAGGCGCGCGAGCTCGACGAGGTGTTCCCGGAAGCGTCGCTCCCTCCCGAGCGTGAGCACCCAGACGAGCGCGTCGTAGGCGCGCGGCGAGTGGAGAACCTTGCCGGTGGTCGTCGTCATTTCCGTCCCCATGGGCACCCTGCCTACTACTCCGCCAGCCGCTTCGTACGGCGGAGACGAGCCCGCAGCACACGACGCCACGCCTGATTACGGAGGGCTTCGGTCCCCGCCGGAGCGGCGTTCGCGCCCGCAGGGCGAGACGGCAACCATGTATCAGCCAGACCCGGGATCCTCTATTGCTCGGGGACCAATGGATGGAAAGATAGAGAGGACGCGGGGAAGGATTGCCGGCCGCCTGCTCGGCGTCAGCGGCGGCCCGCTTGGCGACTTCTCTTACCGCCTTACCAACGAGGAGGGCCATGAAGCGAGAGCCGCTCCGGGTCGCTGCCGCCCCCTCGGCAATGCGGTAGGTCACCCGTGGAAGCAACTCGCGCCGAGTCGCCTCCGCTGGCGCCGCCGCGGCTCAATCCCTTCGCTCTGCCCAGCGACACCACGTCGCGGTTCTTCCTGCTCATCGTCGCGGTGCTCGCCGCGAGCGTGTTCGCATACAACCTTCTCTCCTATGAGCTTCCCTCTACCGAAGCTCGCTTTGCCACCAGCCAACGTTGTACCGCGGCTGCCGAAGCGCGCCCCCTGCCGCAAACCATGGCGCCCATCGAGAAAGACCGGCTGCTTGCCCAGGCCCGAGAGGACTGCCAACGCCCTTACCGACGCTGGGTCGCGGCGGTCATCTTCGCCGGCACCCTGGGTGTGCTTCTCGTTGCGCTCCTGCTCTACGCGCTGACTCCGACGTGGAAGATGCGGCGGCGGCGCCTGGTTCCACTCGGGGAAGACGACGCTCCGGAGTTGGTGCGCAGTTTCCGTGATCTGTGTCACGAGGCCGGTCTCGAGCGCCCGCCGGTGCTCCTGTGGAACCCGCTCGAGCGAGTGGCGGCGCCCTAGCCTTCGGTCGATTCGGCCGCTTCTACGTGGCTGTCGGAGCAGCCTTGGTGGTGCAGTACTACACCAACCCAGAGGCGACGGAGAGCGTCTTGCGCCACGAAGTGGCCCATGTCGTGAAACGTGACGTCAGCAAGGCCTATCTCGCCCAGTCGCTCTGGTATTCGTTCCTACTGGCGGGGCTCCTGCCGCTCCTCGTGCTCGAAGTGGCCGTCGGCACGGCCCTCGAATGGGAGAGCCTCTGGCGCTTGGCGGCGCTGGTCATACTCATCTACGGCGCGCGGAACTCGGTGCTTCGCGTCCGTGAGTACTACGCGGACGCATCGGCGGGAGCTTCGGAGCACGAGCGGTTCGCCCTCGCCGGGGTCCTCGAGCGCATGCCTCGGGGAGACCGACCGGTGACACGGCTGTTGCGCGTCCATCCCGACCCGGGCAGTCGAGTACGCGCCCTGTGGGACTCCGGGGAGCTGTTCCGACCCCGGCTGTGGGATGCCCTCGCTGCCGGTCTCCTGGCCGGGTTCGCTTACCCGACGCTGGAGTTCGCCCTCTTCTTCGCGGTGCCGCTGGAC
>DATACM010000467.1:0-3045 GCA_036259055.1 Acidimicrobiales bacterium
CTCGTTGCGACCGGCTCCCGCCCGCTCCGGCCTACCGACATCCCCTTCGACGGACGGCTGGTGCTGGACTCCGACGAGATCCTACAGCTGGACCAGCCCTTCCACAGCGTCGTCATCGTGGGGGCCGGCGCCGTGGGCTGCGAGTACGCCTCGACCTTCGCCGCCATCGGGACCCGGGTCTCGCTCGTCGACGTCGCGCCGCGACTCCTCCCCCTGCTCGACGCGGAGATCGCCGAGCTCCTAGCGTCGTCGCTGCGGCGCTCGGAGATCGAGCTCGTCCTCGGCTCGGCCGTCGCTCGGGTCGAGGCCGACGACGAAGCGGTACGGGTGGAGCTCACCGAGGGCCGAGTGCTCCAGGCCGAGAGGCTCATGTTCAGCGCCGGGAGGGTCGGCAACACCGAGGGCCTCGGGCTCGAGGTGGCCGGTGTCGAGGTGAACGGGCGGGGGCGGATCGTCGTGGACGAGCACTACCGAACCACCGCTCCGGGCGTCTACGCGGCCGGCGACGTCATCGGCCCGCCCGCCCTCGCGTCTGTCTCGATGGAGCAGGCGCGAGTGGCGATGTGCCACGCCTTCGGCATCCCCTTGAAGCAGGCGGTCGACCGACTTCCGCCGTTCGGAATCTTCACGATCCCCGAGGTGGCTGCCGTGGGGATGAGCGAGGAGGCGGCCCGAGATGCCGGGGTCGACTACGAGGTTGGCCGTGGGTGGTTCGCGGGGAACAACCGGGCGGTGGTCGCCGGCGACACCGAGGGCCTGGTCAAGCTCTTGTGCGCGAAGGACGGGACGCTCCTCGGTGTGCACATTCTCGGCGACAACGCCGCCGAGCTCGTTCACCAGGGCCAGGCGGTGATCCGCCACGGCGGCCACGTCGAGGAGTTCATCGACGCGACGTTCAACGTGCCTACGAGAAGCGACGCCTACAAGTACGCGGCCTACGACGCGATGACCCACATCGAGGTCCGAGCGACGTTCGGGGACGTGCCCGAGACGGGATAGGGAGGCACTCCCCGTCGTGCGCGCCGTGGACGTGTGACCGGGGGACGTCGTTCGATGGGATGGTCGGAGCCCGTCGGCGGTGGTCAACAGGTGCGCGTGTTCGAGGTGCGAGAGGTGCTTCGCCTCTGGCTCGCAGGCGAAGGCATCAGGGCGACCGAGCGGGTTGGGCTGGACCGCAACACGGTGCGTCGCTACCTGGCCGCTGCCACGGCGGCGGGGTTGGTCAGCGACGGCGGCCAGGAGGAGCTGAGCGACGAGTTCGTGGGAATGGTGTTCGAGGCGGTGCGGCCGCACCGCAGCAACGGCCACAGGACGGCCTGGCAGGCACTGAGGGGCCCACCACGACCAGATGACAGCCTAGGAGGTCCGCATGACCACGACGGTTTACTACTGCGCCAGCTCGCTCGATGGCTACATCGCCGAGGCCGACGACAGCCTCGATTGGCTCCTCAACTATCAGGGGGCGGTCGAGTACGAAGCCGCCGAATCAGACCCGATGAGCGAAGGAGGCGGGTACGAGCGCTTCTACGAGGGGGTCGGGGCGCTCGTCATGGGCTCTGCCACCTATGAGTGGATCCTCGACCACCTCGACGTTGCGGGTGGGGGAGAGTGGCCGTACCGGGGAAAACCCTGCTGGGTTCTCAGCTCACGCGAGCTGCCTCTGCCCGAGGGGGCCGGGGTCGACGTGCGGATCGCGAACGCGCCGGTGGCCGAGCTCTATAGCGAGATGGCGGCCGCGGCGGTCGATCGGGTGCTCTGGGTAGTGGGCGGCGGGGGCGTCGCCTCGCAGTTCGCCGACGAGGGGCTCCTGGACGAGGTGCACGTGACGGTGGTCCCAGTCGCGCTGGGCGTCGGCAAGCCGCTCTTCGAGCGTCGGCTCCCGAACGGCGCACTGCAGTTGACCGGGACGCGGACCTTCAGGAACGGCATGGTCGAGCTCCGCTACGAGATCCGGCGGTAGAGCCCCCGGGATTTGTCAATGCCTGCCCCGTCCCTATGCGCGCGCGGTTGCTCGCGAACGGACACGGCCGCCGTTCGACTCAGCAGGCGATGTCGCCGGATTCTCCCTCGCTGGTTGCGACCCAGGTGCCGCATCGGCTCACATAGACCGATCGGAACGACACGAGCGCAGGGGGGCCGGTCACCTCGAGGTACCTGCGGCCGAACTGGATGGGTGTGGCGCACTGGAACTGGTCGCAGTTCGCGTCGAAGGACCCGACATAGCCGCGTGTAGGGAGCAGCGGCCGGTACGACGCCCCCTCGAAGATCACGACCGTCTGCCCTGCCATACGCCCGCGCAGGCCGGCGGGTACGGTCCCGGTGCCGGCCGGGCTGGGCCCGGCGAACGTCGTGAACGTGCCGGCGTAGGTGGTCGTGGCGCAGAATGTGTTCTCGTCGAGTTGGTACAGGCGGAATTTGGCGATGCCGCTGGTGAGCGCCCAGACGTCACCCTCGGTAGTGACGTCCTGCTCGTCGGTGAAGCGGTAGACCACCGTGGTGAGCAGGGTCCCGCCGTCACACGCTCGCAATGACCCTTGAGCGGCGGCCGCACCGGGCAGCAGTAACACCCCGCTCAGGACGACGATGGCTGCCGCAACCGCTCGACGAACCGCCATGGCGAGGACCTCCGGGTCGGAACGAACGGCGCAGCGTACGCTTGTTGCCCCGACGACCGCAGCCGCGTCCCTCGCCGCCCTGATATTTCAGTGCCGAGACCCCGACCGTCCGCAATCCTCAGCGCGTCGCTCGCTGTGCCCACCAACTCGGAGAGCGCCGGGAGCCGGTAGTCGTCGACGGACTCGCTGCCGGGTCCCCGCTTCGCTGGCCTGGGCGCAGAAGACGACCACGGGCACGGGGCCGCCCGACGCCGCGGTGAGGCGGTCCGTAGAGCAGAGGCGTTGTGGGATACCCAGCAGATCGCCGATTCGGGCGCGTGGCGGGGACTGACGGCGCATGTGCTCGCGCGAGTTGCCGAACCGCGTCCGGCACCGGCGGCTCGGGTTTAGCGACACCGGAGAAACCCGCCGTGTGAAAGGTCGTCGAGTG
>DATACM010000468.1:0-1513 GCA_036259055.1 Acidimicrobiales bacterium
AACGACGACTACTGGGGCGAGAAGGCCAAGCTCGACCGGGTCATCTTCCGCTCCATCCCCGACGGCGCGGCCCGCCGCCAGGCACTCGAGAGGGGGGAGATCGACGGCTACGACCCCGTCGACCCCCCCGACATCCGTCCCCTTCGCGCCGCCGGGTTCCAGGTCGTCGAGCGTCCCGCCTTGAACGTCGGGTTCCTGGGCATCAACCAGGGCAAGCTTCCACTCGACCGGCTCGAGGTGCGCCAGGCAATCGCCCACGCCCTCAACCGGGAGGCGCTCGTCCGGGCCAAGTACCCGCCGGGGGCGGTCGTGGCCAAGCAGTTCACACCACCTGCCCTCTGGGGTCATGCCAACAGCGTCCGGGAGTACGCCTACGACCAAGCTCGGGCCCGAGAACTGCTCGCCCAGGCCGGCGTGCCCGACCCGAGCGTCGAGCTGTGGTACCCGACGGAGGTGAGTGATCCCATCTGGGTCGACACCGAAGGGATCGCCGCCGCCTTCAAGGCCGACCTGGAGGCCGTCGGGTTCCGGGTCACGCTGAAGCCGGCACCGCTTC
This sequence comes from Acidimicrobiales bacterium, assembly GCA_036259055.1. Taxonomy (GTDB): domain Bacteria; phylum Actinomycetota; class Acidimicrobiia; order Acidimicrobiales; family AC-14; genus DASZJY01. Next base: position 557 of record DATACM010000468.1, read on the forward strand.
GTCCCGACTACGCCTCGGCCATTGCGTCGGGAGCCGTCCAACTCTTCCTCGGTGCCGCCTACGGCGACCGCGGCGATCCCGACGCCTTCCTCAGCCCCTACCAGAGGACCTCACGGCGGTTGCTGGGTTTGCAGGACCCGGAGCTGTTCCGGCTGCTCGACGCGGCGGAGGTCGAGCCCGAGCAGGAGCGGCGACGACCGCTCTACGAGCAGGCGAACCGGCGCCTCGTCGAGGTCCTGCCCGGCGTCCCCTACGTCCACGTCCCCGTCCACGTCGCCCTCTCGAAGAAGGTGCGCGGTCATCCGCACGGGCCCGTCCCCTGGGACCCGTACTCACTCATCGCCAAGGAGTGACGCCAGCGTTGCGGACCGCGCTCAGGCGCCAACGGGCCCTTGCCGCCACAGGCGAGTGATCTCGGGCGGCGAGTCGTGCGACCCGATCGCCCGAGGGTCGCCGACGTAACGAGCGGGTAGGATGGGGATCCGAACCGCCGTGCACATCGGCTTCGAGGTACGGCCGGGCGACCGGCGGCAGAGAAGATTCACCAACCTGCGCTCGTAGCTCAACGGATAGAGCATCTGACTACGGATCAGAAGGTTGGGGGTTCGAATCCCTCCGAGCGCGCAGCATAAGTGCAGGTCAGAGGCACTTTCTATCGCTGGATTTGGTTGCGATAGACCTCCGTGAGAACATCGTGAGAACCGGTGAGAACCGGAACCGCGTTCTCAAGGAGGCAAGGGCATGCCAGCGAGGCCGCAGGGCGTGTACCCCGACGGGCGGGGCGGCTGGTACTTCAAGGTCACGCTCGGTTCCGATCCGCTGACGGGGAAGCGCGTCCAGATCACCAAGCGTGGGTACCGGACAGCTTCGGCCGCGGCCCGCGAACGTCGTGAGCTGCTGGCGAAGGTCGATACCGGCCAGGTGCGTCCCAGCTCCAAGGTGCTGACGGTCAACGAG
>DATACM010000469.1:0-1728 GCA_036259055.1 Acidimicrobiales bacterium
GAAGTCCCCTCGGACCGGTGCCATCCTCCCGGCCACGCCGAGGTCCTCGAACAACCGCTCCTCGTCCGACCTGACGCTCGTGATCATCAGGTGCTTCCCCCGGGCGGCGGGCGCGAGCAGGTTGAGGATCTCGTAACCACCCGGGAGGGGCCCCGTGACGAGGCGGTTCCACACCTCCGAGGCGACGGCACCGAGGAAGTCGACCCGCTCATCGCCTCGCTGGGCGAAGGCCACGTAGTGATCGTGGAGGAGGAGCGGCTCGGCGTTGTCGGCGGTGATGGGCTCTGGCCAGTCGGGCACCCGGACCGGTCCGGTGAGCCGCAGCAAGGACGCCAGACCCGCTGGGTCCACGGCGAGGACGCCGTCGACCGGCTTGCCCCCCGACTGCGGGTAGAGGTTGGCGATGACCTCCGCGTCGGTCGGGAAGTCGGGTGACACGTTGACGTTCTGCCAGAACCGCTCGGGCGCGAAGCGCCCGTAGCGGGACACGTAGGCGGCCGGGCCGACGAGCCGGCGCGACCGGGGGTCGCTCCCGTCGTTGAGCTCCTGCGTCCGCCCGAGCCGGACAAGGGTCAGCTGCCCGTGGTCGGCGGTGATCTCGGCGAAGTTGCCGAGGAACCCCCCGCTGCCCCGGAGCTCGGCCGGGGTCTGGACGACGACGAAGTAACGGCGGAGCCCCTGCCCGCCCAGGAGGGCGGGCAGGTGGGCGAGCACCCGGCGGGCCCGGTCGACAGCTGTGTCGGCGTCGGCCAGCTGATCGAGGGCACGGTCGAGCCGTCCCCTGAGCGGAGGCACCACCCACGCCTTGTCGGTCGCACGGAGGCGGCGGTGGGCGACGGAGATCTCCTCCGCCGCCCGGATCATCGGCGACGTGACTCTCCTCACCTCGTCGAGCGAGATCCGGCCCTGGTCCGGTCGGATGCTGTCCAGCGACGTCGAGGTCAACCGCTTCCCCGACGCCGCCAGTCGCTGGCCCTCGACGGCCGCCGTCCGCAGGGCGCGCAGGTTCTGGCCGACGACGGGCACGACCCATGCGGGCCGTGCCCACCAGCTGAAGAGGGCTCCCCGAGCGTCGTCGAAGGCGCGATCGGCCTCGTCCAGCCGGGTCGCCGCCTCCGACCGGTCGACCTGCTGCACGGCGGAAAGGCTCCCCCGCATGGCGGCCTGCCCCTGCTCGAGCGAGTTGCGGGCCAGCAGCGCCGATGCCAGCCCGAGGGCGGCGAAGGGAGCCATCAGGAACGCGGAGGTGACCGCGAGACGCAGGAGACGCCGACGCCGCGAGCCGGAGAGGGCGGCCACACCGGTCACGACCGTGGGCAGCAGGACGACCGCGGCCGCCATCGCCGTCGCTCCCGCCCCTCGCGGCCGGTGGAGGTGGAGGGCGACCTGGGCCAGCACGCCCGCGGCGGCGGCGGTGATCAGGGGCGCCCGCCGCCACGTGAGGGTCACCACCGCCAGAAGGCCGGCCACCCCGAACCCGACCGCGCCCCAAGGCGACCCGATGGCGACAGCTCCGCCGGACGCCGCGGTCACCAGCACCGGCACGAGGCCGGCGCGGGCGCCGAGCACGACCAACGCCCCTCCCAGAACGGCACGCGCCACGACGTCGACGACCACCCACCCGGTCAGGGCGGCGTCGGCGGCGACGGCGGCCAGAGCCCCCGAGGCGGTAGCCAGGGCGGCGAGCTCCCGGTCGGTCGGTGCGCGGCGGAGCCCCGGAGCGCGGGC
>DATACM010000470.1:0-2100 GCA_036259055.1 Acidimicrobiales bacterium
CGCCGGGACGAGGCCGCCGTCCGCCGGCTGGCCATCGTCGAGCGGGTGGCGACCTTCACGACGAGCCACGCCGGAGGGGAGCCTCGGGTCCGGAACATCCACCGCATGGCCGAGATGGTGCGCGGCACCGTGATCGAGCCCGGCCAGACGTTCTCGGTCAACAACACCGTCGGGCCTCGGACACGGGACAAGGGGTTCGTCGAGGCCCCGATCATCGGGCCGGAGACCCGCTTCACCAACGAGGTCGGCGGCGGGGTGTCCCAGTTCGCGACCACCCTCTTCAACGCCGCCTTCTTCGCCGGCCTGGACATCCCCGAGTACCAGATGCACGGCCTGTACATCTCCCGGTACCCCTTCGGCCGGGAGGCGACGCTGTCGTACCCCCGGCCCGACTTGAAGCTGCGCAACAGCAGCCCCTACGGCGTGCTCATCTGGCCGACCTACACGGGGACCTCCATCACCGTCAGCCTCTACTCGACCCGCTGGGTGCAGGAGGTCACCCAGTCGAACCAGACCACCACCGACCGGGGACCCTGCAAGGTGGTGACCACCGAACGCACCCGCCGCTGGCTCGACGGGCGGACCGCGGTCGATCGGTTCAGCGGCCAGTACGCCCCGGCCGAGGGCGTCGACTGCCCGTGAGCTCCCTGGGCGTCGACGCGGACGTCGTCGTGGTGGGCGGGGGCCCGGCCGGCGCCGCCGCCGCCGCCACCCTCGCCCGGGCCGGGCGCCGGGTCATGGTGGTGGACAAGGCCCGCTTCCCCCGCGACAAGTGCTGTGGCGACGGGCTCACCGTCGCCGCCCTGCGGGAGCTGGAGGCACTGGGCGTCGACGTCCCCGCCCTTCCCTCCTGGCAGTCCGTCGACGATGCCTGGCTCCGCTCCCCCTCCGGGCACACGGTCCGGCTGCCCTTGCCCCGCGGCGAGGGCGTCTTCGCCGCCGTGGTCCGCCGGGTCGAGCTGGACGCCGCCGTGCTCGACACCGCGAGGGCCGCCGGCGCGGCAGTCCACGACGGCCATGCGCTCACGTCGGCCACCGTCACCGCCGACGGCGTCGCCCTCGAGGTGGACGGGCTGGGCACCGTCCGGGCCCGCTACGCAGTGGGCGCCGACGGGACCTGGTCGCCCTTGCGCCATGCCCTCGGCGCCAACGTGCCGGGCTACCTGGGCGACTGGCACGCCTTCCGCCAGTACTTCGTCGACGTCGGGCCCGCCGCCTCCGACCTGTGGGTGTGGTTCGAGCCCGACCTCCTGCCCGGCTACGCCTGGTCGTTCCCGCTTCCCGGCGGCGGGGCCAACGTCGGTTTCGGCATCCAGCGCGACGCCGGCGTCGCCGTGCGCGACATGAAGCACTTGTGGCCCGACCTGCTCTCCCGTCCGCACCTGCGCGAGGTCCTGGGCGATCGGGCCCACCCCGAGGGCCCGCATCGGGCGTGGCCCATCCCGGCGCGGGTCGGCCGCGTGCCCCTCGTCGCCGGCGGCGGCCGGGCGCTCTTCGTCGGCGACGCCGCGGCCGCCACCGACCCGCTGACCGGCGAGGGGATCGCCCAAGCCTTCCTCACCGGCCGCCTGGCCGCGCTGGCGATCCGGGCGGCGGGCCCCGACCGCCCGGCGGTGGCCGCCGAGCGCTACCGGGCCGCAGTGGCCCACGAGCTGTTCGCCGACCATCGCCTGGCCACCTGGCTCAGCCGGGCCCTCGCCCACCGCAAGGGGGCGCGCGCCGCCATCCGCGCCGCCGGAGCCACCGGTTGGACCCGCCGCAACTTCGCCCGCTGGCTCTTCGAGGACTACCCCCGCGCCGTCGTGGCCACCCCCCGCCGCTGGCACCGAGGGATGTTCGCCGGCCCGGGGGCGTACCGGAGCTGAGCTCTTCACGGCGCATTGGGTCAGGAAAACCGCGCAAATCCGCGCTCTGGCCGCGCCAGAATCCGACGCTCGCGAGACAGCGTCAACGCTCGAGCGCACACCGCCTTTCTGGCTACGCCAAATGGCCCATTTCCGCGACTTTCCTGACCCAATCCGGCCGGTAGGGTGGGCGGCATGGCCGACACGGCCGACACCGTCGGCGGCGGCGTCCTCGCCCCGGCGCTCGAACTCGAGG
>DATACM010000471.1:0-1526 GCA_036259055.1 Acidimicrobiales bacterium
ATCGAGGATGGGGCAGCCGAGAAAGGCCCGGGCCCGCTCGGCCAGAGCGACACCCGAGCGGCTCCCCGGTCGAGACCGCCACCGGTTCGAGGACAGCGCCTAGGTGCCCGCCGGCGACGAGGTGGGCGGAGGAGGTGGGCACGTGAACAGCACCGACACGCGCTGACGCCGAACGAGGTCGGCGATGTCGTCAGGACGACGGCGGTGGGCGTGGAGCACGGCGCGGCACCCGCCAGCGACGGACCGCTAGTGTCCTGAGTCGCAGATCCGCTCGCAATATCCGGCGAGCGTGTCAAGGATCTCGTCGGCGGTCTTGTGCCAGACGAACGGGCGTGGGTTTTCGTTCCACTTCTCGACCCAGGAGCGGATCGCAGTCTCGAGCTCTTTGGTCGAGCGGTGCGTGCCCCGCCGTAACCACTTCTCGGTGAGCTCCGCAAACCAGCGCTCGACCAGGTTGAGCCAGGAGCTGTACGTCGGGGTGAAGTGCAGCGTGAACCGGGGGTGACGGAGGAGCCACCGGTGGATCTCGGGCGTCTTGTGGGTCGAGGAGTTATCGACGATGACGTGGACGGCCAAGCCGGCAGGGACGTGGCGGTTGATGAGGTTCAAGAACTTGCGGAACTCGATCGCCCGGTGCTGTGGGGTGAGGTCGGCGATCACCTTCCCGGAGGCGACGTCGAGGGCGGCGTAGAGGTTGGTGGTGCCGCCCCGGACGTAGTCGTGGGTGCGGCGCTCGGGCGTCCCCGGGCGCAGGGGCAGCACCGGGGCCGTGCGGTCGAGGGCCTGGATCTGGGACTTCTCGTCTGCGCACAGCACCAGGGCGCCTTCGGGCGGGTTGACGTAGAGCCCGACGATGTCGCGCACCTTCTCGATGAACTGCGGATCGGGCGACAGCTTGAACGACTCGGTGATATGGGGCTTGAGCCCGAAGGCGCGCCAGATGCGGCTCACCGCCGACTGGCTCATGCCCGTCGCCCTAGCCAGCGAGCGGGTCGACCAGTGGGTGGCGTCGGGCGGCGTCTCCTCCAGTGTCTTCACGACCACCCGCTCGACGTCGTCGTCGGTGATGGTGCGAGGCGCTCCTGAGCGGGGCTCGTCGGACAGCCCCTCGAGGCGACGGGCGATGAAGCGGGTGCGCCACTTGCGGACTGTGGCCTGGTTCACACCAAGCTGCTCGGCGACCTTGTAGTTCGGCGTCCCCTCGGCACAGGCCAAGACGATGCGGCAGCGCAGGGCCAGAGCCTGGGCGCTGTTGGGTCGGCGGGCCCACCGCTCGAGCGTCTCCCGTTCGTCGTCGCTGAGGACCAATGCCGCCTTGGGACGACCACGCGTTCCGATGGACGAAGCTTACGCCACCGCTCGCTAAATCGCGAGTATCTTTCGACTCAGGACACTAGGTCACCGTGCTGCTGAACGGTGAGTCGGGCGAGGCGCTGGGCATGGTGCGCCCCCGAGACGCAGCCGCTCTGGCCAGCTTCCTTGTCATCCAGGGCCACCGCTGGTGCCGGCGGGTGAAGGTGGTGGTC
>DATACM010000472.1:0-2487 GCA_036259055.1 Acidimicrobiales bacterium
GGGCGTGCCGAAGCCGCATCCCCTCCTTCGTCGCCCTCTCCAAGACTGTGCGTGCCGATCGCCAGCGCATCCTCGCCGCCGTCGAGGTGGGCCTCTCGAACTCACGCCTCGAGGGACTCAACTCGAAAATCCGCCTCATCACCCACCGGGGCTACGGCCACCACTCAGCGGCCGCCGTCATCGGGATGATCTACCTCTGCTGCGGCGGGATCACCGTCAAACTCCCCACAGAAAGGTGAGGAGGACCACTAAATGCATCCCACCATAAATACATACAAGCACGTAAGTACGATCTCGTAATTAGGGGCCGGCGCTAACGTATGGGTCCCCCTCCGAGGAGGGGTGCCGATGCCCAGGAAGAGCCCCTACGTCCTTGACCTGACCCGACTTCGACACGGTGATCGTGAAAGCGCTGGTCAACGGGGCGCGGCGCGAAGTGTTTGTCACTACAGACGTCGGTTGACCTGCGGTTACGCGATGCGCGCCCGGGACCAGCCCGTGGTGTCGACGCCGAAGGCGTCCAGCGCCCGGGACTGCAGCGCCGAGCGGCGGGTCACCAGGGCGATGCGGCGGTCGCCGGCCTCGAGCTCGACGGCCCGGATGCGCCCCAGCTCCCGCAACGCCCGGGCGGGCGTGAGGTGCTGGTCGTCGAGGTCTGGGTCGCGCACGTCGGCGGCCCGCAGGTCGGCGGCCATGAGCGCCTCGATCACGGCCGCGTACACGCAGATCGCCACGTGGCCTCGCACCCGGTCCTCGGTCCAGTGGAACACGGGCCGCAGGTGCAGGAAGTCCTTCAGCACCCGGAAGCGTCGCTCGATGTCCTGGAGGCGCCGGTAGGCCATGACCACCGTGGCGGTGGAGGCCTGGGCGGGCGTCAGGCTGGTGACGAGCACGTAGCGGCCGGCGAGCGCCTCCTCGTAGTCGAGGGCGGCGTCGCGGTAGTGCCAGAGGAAGAGGCCCCGGGCGATCTCGACGTCGAACAGGCGGGCCACGCCGCTATCGCCGAGGATGCGCTGCGCCGCCCGGCCGATCTTGGCCGGGTCGACGAGCGAGCCCGCCCGCACCCGGGCCTCGAGGGCGCGCAGCTTCTCCGACGTGCGATCGACCAGCTCGGCGGTGCGGGTGGAGTCGCGCATCCAGCGCTCGAAGCTGGCCACCACCACGGCACGCTTGCCCTCCACTCGCACCTCGCACGCGGCCGAGCGGGCGTCGGGCACGGGGACCCAGCGGGCGTGGGGCTGCGACGACGCCTCGATGGCCGCCGCGCACGTCGGGTCGCGGTGCAGTCGGGTGGCCAGCACGTGGTCGAAGCCTTGTGTGGTGAGGGCTTCGACGTTGTCGGCGGAGATGAGACCCCGGTCGGCGACCACGGGGATGCGCCCCACCCCGAAGCGGGACTGCAGGTCGGCCAGCACCTCCGGAAGCGTCGAGACGTCGGCGGTGTTGCCGGCGAAGACGTGGTGGGCGATGGGCACGCCGTCGCCGGTGGTGAGCAGTCCGATCACGATCTGGGGGCGGTCGCCCCGGTGGTCGCGCGAGTAGCCGAAGGCCCTCGAGGCGAAGCGCTCGGAGTGAGCGGTCTCGCCCTCGAAGTAGCTCGACGTCAGGTCATAGCAGATGAGGCGCAGGTCCAGGTTGGCCAGGTCGGTGAGGCGGGCGTAGAGGTGGGACTCGGTCAGCTCCTTCCCTGCGGCCACCGCGTCGAGGGCCCGGTAGTAGCGGTGCACGCCGGGGTGGCTGAACCCCGCCGGGACGACCACGTCGGCGGCCGCCCACTCCACTGCGCCCCGCTTGGAGCGAGGGTCGCACAGTCGGTTGGCCACCATGGCGAACACCGCGTCGCCCTCCGGGCCGCCCCCGAAGTGCGCCCCGAGCCCCAACCGCTCCCAGTAGGTGCTCACCGCCGCCACCGCCCCCAGCGATCGGGCGTCGGCGACGTCCAGGTCGTCGGCGCGTACCCAGGTGCTGTCCCCGTGGCGCTGCAGGGCGGCGACGATGCGGTCCAACTGGCCGCTCTCCCGCAGCACGCTGGCCTCGCCCAGCCGGACCACGGTGCGGTGGCGGGTGCGGGCGCCCTCTCGCACCGCCTCCACCAGGCTCAGGTACTCGTAGACCTTATTGCCCCTGCGGACCGCCGACGTCTTGACGAACATCGCCCATATCCTCTGCCTCCACAGCACGTTGGTCAAGCACTGTGTTGAGACTACATTTTGGCCCCCGAACGCCGGCTCTGCGCCTATTCGCGCTGGTCAGAGCGTTGCAGGGTCTCGAAGAGGGCCGAATCTTGTCGAAGTCGGGCCATAGCACGAAGCATGTGATAGGCCTTCGCAGGTGATGGGGACTACATAAACCATCGCGGGGACAGGCCAGGAAAGGATCTAACCATAATGTGGCGGCGTTTCGTCCTGCGCTTTATCGTTGCGGCACTCACCATCTGGGGCGCCGATTCTTCACCCGCCCAGCCGCAAGGCGCGCTTCCCGTGGTGC
>DATACM010000473.1:0-2060 GCA_036259055.1 Acidimicrobiales bacterium
GCGAAGTCGCCGCCGCTCGTGCCGGCCACGAGGAGCCGGCCGTCAGCGAGGACGAAGATCTCCTCGCCTTGGTCCTGCGACCCGGCGGCCACGTCGATGCACACCCGGCCGCCGCTGCCGAAGCTGGGGTCGAGCGCTCCGGCCGAGGTGTAGCGGGCCACGAGGATGTCCCCGCCGCAGCTCGTCCCCGCTACCACGATCCGGCCGTCGGGCTGCAGGGCGACCCCCCGGGCCGTGTCCTCGGAGCCGAAGTCGTCGACGCGAACCCCGTCCTGGTCGAACGTCGGGTCGAGGCTTCCGCCGACCACCTGCGCCATTCCCGCCTGCGGGGGCAGGAGAATGGCGGCCAGAGCGACCACGGCGCAGACGAGGCGCAGCCGTCGCCGAAGGCACCCGTGTCTCACCCCGCCTCCGCCAGCGAGCACGATCCTCCATTGTCGCGCGTCGAGCGCTCAGGGGCTGGGCGGCGGGAGGAGCACGAGCCCGGGCGGGCGGGTCGTCGTGGTCGCCTGCGGAGGCGCCGTACTGTCCGGGGGCGTGAACGTGGCCGGCGGAGGAGAGGCGCCGGGCACGCCGACGGCGGCAGCCGAGTCGGGCGGCGGCGGGGGTGCGGTGGCCCGGGGCGCGGGGATGGTGCCGTTGCCGGCGACATAGACCGGGGTGCCGAGGGTGACCCGGCTGGGGAACCACTCGGCGGCGGCCATGGGGATGCGTACGCAGCCGTGCGAGGCGGGGCTGGCGGGCACCGACTGGGACCCGTGGACGGCGATGCCGCCGTCGAAGTAGAGCGGGTTGTAGAGCCGGCCCAGCGGGCTCTTCTCCCAGCCGCGCGCCTGCCGGTACACGGCGAAGGAACCCACTCGGGTGATCGCCCGCCGGCACCAGCCCTCCGAGCAGAACCGCTTGTTGTTGCCACTGGAGACGGGCAGGATCTTGGACAGGTTGTTGCCCTCGTAGAGGAAGAGCACCTGGCGGTCGAGGTCGATCTCCACCCGGGTGCTGCCCCCGCCGGGGACGAGGGCCGGCGGCGGGGAGTTGGCGGTGTTGACCCTGGCCACCACGTCGTCGGTGGCCCGCCCCGTCCGCGCCATCCCGTGCACCTTCTGGAAGGCCGTCACCGCATAGGCGGTGTTCTGGTCGTATGTGCCGTCGACCCGGCCCGGGTCGTAGCGCAGGGCTTCGAGCCGCTGCTCGAGGGAGGCGACCTCCGGGCCCCTCGACCCGGGCCCCAGGCCGGGGGGCGGGGGCTTGGACGCCGGAGGCGCCGTGACCGGAGCAGCGGTGGTGGTGGTCGTGGAGGGCGCCGTCGACGACGTCGAGGTGGTCGCCGCCTCGACCTGGCCGGCGGCGTCGGAGAGATCGAGGGCGTCCTCGTCGTCGTCACCACCCGAGCACGCCGACAGGACGGCGACCAAGGCCGTCACCGCCACCGCCGTCCGCACGCGCGCACCGCCCACGGATGGGCACTGTAGGGGATGCCGGTCAGCCGCCGAGCACGTACACCGGCGTGCCCACCGGCACCTTGCTCGGGAACCACTCGGCCGCGCTCATCGGGATGCGCACGCACCCGTGGGAGGCGGGGTGGGGCGGCACGGACAGCGAGCCGTGGATGGCGATGCCGCCGTCGAAGTACACCGGGTTGTAGAGGCGGCCCAGCGGGCTCGTCTCCCAGCCCTTGACGTGGCGGTACACCTCGAAGCTCCCGGTGTTCGTGACGGCCTTGCGGCACCGCCCGCCCTCGCAGAAGCGCTCGCCCGAACCCGTCGACACAGGAAGGACGGCGGCCAGGCTGTCGCCGTTGTAGAGGAACAGCACCTGGCGGGTCAGGTCGATCTCGACCCGGTCGGGTCCGCCTCCGGGCACCAGCGGCGGCGGGGGTGCGGTGGTGGCAGCCACCCCGGCGGTCACGTCGGGCGTCGCCACGCCTGTCCGGCTCATCCCGTTGACCTTCTGGAACGCCATGACCGCCGACTGGGTGTCGGCGTCGTAGGTCCCGTCGACGGCTCCGACGGGGAACCGGAGGCCGCCCAGGCGCTGCTCGAGCTCGAGCACCGCCGGCC
>DATACM010000474.1:0-1754 GCA_036259055.1 Acidimicrobiales bacterium
CCCATCAGGCTGGCAAAGAGGGCGGGCCTTCGCTCTGGGGGGAGCGCCCATCCGATGTAGACGTCTCGTCCGGCGAGCAGCCACTTCGCTTGTTCGACGATCGGGAAGTGGTCCCACGACAGGAGGCCGGCGTGGAAGTCCTCGTGCCGCTGGGCGTTGGCGGCGTTCCAGTACACGTAGTCCGTCGAGGCACCCACGACCTGGACGGAAACGCTCACGAGCACGACGATGGTGACGAGGAGCTGCGCGGATCGAGTCCAGTTGCGAAACCGGCCTACGACTTCCACGACGCCGACCAGAAGCGCAGGCGTGGCGGGCACGAGGAACCGGGGGCCCCACGTCCATCCGCCATCCCACGCCCATGTCGCATAGAACAGGGGCCGCGCCAGGAAGATGATGGCCGCGACGGCAGCCACCACGGAGTTTCGCCGCCAGGCCGCCCTGAACCCGAAGACGGCAAGCAGAACCAGGGGTGCATACCAAAGAACTCCTCGCCGAAGTGAGCAGTCCGTACAACCCACGGGTGAACGGGTAGATGAACCTCGTCGTCGTAGTAGCCGAGGCTCCACGGGGCGCCGTAGCGAAAGTGGTTGTACCAGCCCCATGCCAGGAGGAACGGGGCGGCAGCAAGGGCGAAGCGCCACAGGCTCCGACGGTCCCGCGACGCGACGATGAGTCCCACCGCCAACAGCGGCAGCACGAGCACGAGGCTGTCCTGCGGAGCAGGGTGGCCGCTCCGGCGGCGGCGCCGGCCACCGGCGCGGCCCACGCCCGACCCTTGTCTGTACCGGCCACGGCCACCAAACCGAGCGTCACCGTCGCGGCCACGGCAAGCTCTGAGAACCCGGTCGCGACGAACGGGAGCAGCGGCGTCCCCGCGGCGATCAGGAGCGTCACCACGAGTGCTTGCCCCCACGAGGCGTCCAGCAGACGGGCCAACGTGAGGACCAAGACGGCAGTGAACCCGAAGACGATTGCGTTGGTCGCCATGGCCGCGCCGATGGGGTCGGCGTCCAGGAACAGGGCCACGACGTAAGGGCCGGCGAACACCAGCGACAGGCCGAGTCCGTACTTCTGCTCCCGCATGCGACGATCCCTCCAGTCCCACGCGGGCGAGAAGTCGCGTCGCTCGACGATGCCCCTGGTCACCGAGATCATGACCCCTGCATCAGGGCTGTCCGGCGAGCGGCGCACGAATACCGACGCGGCGGCGACTGCCGATGCGAATGTGCCGCACGCGACGATGGCGGCGAGCCACCGGGTGGCCGGTGTTGCCATCGTCACCTTCCGTCCAGGCCGGTCCGGCGTGCGGCGAGTATGTCACTGGCGAATAAGGCGTCCACTTTGGATCCCTTGCGGCATCACCGCGCCCCGCAGCTCCGGTTCTGCGGCGCGCCTCTTACCGCCGCGTGTCGGATCCACCCGTCGAAGCCCCAAGCCCGACCGCCTGGAACCTGATCAACCGGCGGTTCAGAGAGCCGGGCGCGTAACGCCGACTCGGGCGCGCCCTGGCGATGAGTTCTCGCCTCGCCGGACGTCCAAACCGTCGTTCCTACCGCCGTGGTAGCGAAGGCAGGAGCCGAAATCTGAAAGAGGAAACCATGACCACGCCGGCCCCGACCGTCACCGACCACGACGACTTCGAGCGACAGCTCCTCGAGCTGCGCAAGCGCGAGAAGGCACACACCCGCGAGGGCGACGCGATCGCCGCGGCCCGGCGCCGGCTGCCCATGACAGAGGTGCCGCCCGACACC
>DATACM010000475.1:0-4245 GCA_036259055.1 Acidimicrobiales bacterium
CCGCGCTCTCATCTGGAACGGTGCGAACGGCCACGAGGTTGGTAACGCCCTTGACGACGTCATGTCATGCGACGGGTTCAGGTCGGCAGTAAGCGAGGTCTCGGAAGAGATCTTGGAAATGCCTGCTCCTTCGACGGCCGCGAGGATCCTCAGTGAGATCGCAGCGCAGGTCGCCTGAGCTCGACCGTCGTCGCGACGGTCGCGGGTTCGCCTCCTGGACGGTGCTTCGCGACGGCCCGGTGGTGGGTTCCCAGCTTCGACGAGTACTTCGCTGATGCGGGAACCCCCCGCCGGGAAACTACATGGCTGTGACGAAGGTCGTCAACTGCGCGAAGCGGTCTTCTAGGCTGGGAACCCAAGAGGAGGTGACCCGTCATGAAGCGTCGGACCAAGAGCGACCGCCAGGCACCCCTGTTCTGGGGTATCACCCCCAACCAGCTCGTGGGCTACAACCTCTGGCGCGCTCGGCAGGAGCGGGGCTGGACCCAATCGCAGGCGGCCGACGCGCTGGCCCCTCATCTGGGGGTCCGTTGGACCGTGGCGCAGGTGTCAGCGGCGGAACACTCGATCGATGGGGCCCGTATCCGCCAGTTCACCGCGGACGACCTGGTCGCGTTCGCGCAGGCCTTCGACCTTCCGGTGACCTACTTCTTCCTCCCGCCGTCACCGGCGGCGTCCTGGAGCAAGGTTGACGAGGGGACCTCGTCCGAGGGACTGAACCGGACCATGGCGGTCATGATCGACCTGATCTTCGGAGACCTCAACGAAGGAGCTCCCCAAGTCGTGGGGCGGCTCCACGAGGTGATGCGCGATCTCGACGTCGAGCTGTACTCCGCCGCCCAGCGCCAGGTGTTTCACCTGGCCCGACAGCGCCTCCTCGCCATCGTCGCCCGCGCCCTCGACGACATCGCCGAATGCCGGAAGTCGCTGGTCGACCTCAACGACGCTCTCGCGGGCATCGAGTCCGACGTGACCGAGCAGCTGGCCCGCACGTTCCCGGAGATCAGCAGCGAGGACGTCGCTGCCCTCCTGGGGCGAGGTCAAGACGTGGCACGGTCGGGCGAGGGTCGGTCAGGGGCGGCCCCTGCCGTCCCGAAGGGACCGGAGCGCAGCGGAGGCCCTTGACGGACTCGGGCACCGCCACCACGGACAATGCTGTCGGTCCCGCCCGAGGGGCGGGGCCTGCGGGATCCGTCCTCGAGCAGGCTCGTCAGGCGGTCTACGCATGGAGCAACTCTCGATGCAGGTCGGCGCGACCCGGCAGCACTCGAGGAGCACTCGCCGTCGGCCCGCACCTCGGTCACCTGAGCAACGCCGGGATCGGCGTCATCATCACCGACGAGGCTGAACTGTCCCTCCTCGACGACGACACCCGGCGACGAATCGCGCAGATGGGCCTGGGTCAGCCCGGCGGCGTGGACCCGGTGGAAGTCGGCCCACAGGTCCCACTTCGATGTCGGCGCATCGGCCATGGGACCGTCTACGACTGGCCGGGGTTCGAAGCACGGACGGGGCGTCGAGAACGGCGTCATCGAGGCTCGGCAGGACAATGTCGTAATGCGGTCGTGCTCCGTCGCGAATAGGGCAAGCCGGCGGCTCGTAGGCGCCCTGCCGTCGGCTCCTGGGTCTTGTGTCAGGCAACCGCCGCCTGGAACTCCGCCAGGGCCGTGCGGACAACGGGGAACCGTTCGAACAACGCCTCGCGGACGGGTGGCTCGATCGCCGCAGGAGCGAGCAGAAACTCGACACCAACCACGGCACCGCCGGCGTCGACATCGACCACGACCTCGTCTGAGATGTGCACGGTCCTCGCAACCGGCGCATCCGACAGCGTCAGGTACCAGCCTTGAACCTCGGGATCGAAGTCGACGCGCATCGCCTTCACGTTACGCCTCCTCGTCCCGGTCAGCGGCAGTCACGACTACGTCACCGGCGAGCACCACCTTGAGCCGGCGGCCGCCGTTCGTGCGTCCAAGAACGACCAGGCGGCCTTCTGGGCGACCGGGGTAGCTCGTCTCTGGGTTCTCCAGCGCTTGAGCAACTTCCCCCGCTGTGATCTGGCGGCGAGCCATCTGCTGTCGGGTGTGGGTGCTGAACCTCAGGGTGAGAAAACCTCGTCCAGGCGCTCGCCCGCCTGGCGGTGCTGGTCGGTGACCACGTGGGTGTAGGTGCCCAGGGTGATGCCGATGTCAGCGTGGCCGAGCCGTTCTTGCATCACCTTGTCGTCGCCGACGACCACTCGGCCGATCGACTGGGCGGTGTGCCGCAGCCCCTTCGGTGTGATCCGGGGAACGCCGGCTCGTTCGACGAGGGAGTCCATCAGCCGACCGAAGTTGTTGGGGTCGACCCGTCCGCCCAGGGCGGTGGTGAACACCAGGCCCTGGTCCTTCCACGCCCCGCCGGCGAACTTCGCCTCCGCCCGCTGCTTCTCCCGGTGGGCCTCGAGCACCGCGGCGGTGGCAGGCCCGAAGGTGACGATGCGTTCGCTCTGCTGGGTCTTCAGCTGCTTGAGCACCGGCCGGCCTCGCTCGGTGGTCAGCTGTTGGACGACCTGCAGCTCCCGCTTCGTGACGTCGACGTCGGTCCAGCGCAGGGCGAGGACCTCGCCGCGGCGGAGGCCGGTGACCAGGCAGAGATGGAAGGCGGCGTGGAGGCGGTGGCCGCTCGCCGCGCTCAGGAACCGGCGGGTCTCCTCGAGCGTCCAGCCAAGCTTCTTGTACGCCCGGTCGCGGCGCGGGGGCTGAGTGAGGACCACGGGGTTGCGGGCCAGACGGCCCCGCTGCACCGCCTCCTCCAGCGCCATCGACAGCACCTTGCGCACCAGACGGGCCGATGTGGGCCCCAGGCGGGGCTTGCCGGACTCGCCCACCGCGGTGAGCTCGACGAGCCAGCCGTCGACCACCTCGGCGGTCAGGTCGCGCAGCCGGACCGCGCCGAGCAGCGGGACGATGTGGCGGCGGACGGCCCAGCTGTACTGGTCGAGCGTGGCCAGCTCCACCCGGCCCTGCTTCGAGGGCAGCCACACCCTCTCGAGGAACTCCCCCAGCGTCTCCCCCTCGCCGCCGGCCCGGCGCTCAGCGACGGCCTTCTGGTGGGCAAGCGCGGCCCGCTTGGTGGCGAACGTGCCGAGCTGCTTGACCCGGCGGCGGCCGGTGGCGGGGTCGTACCCCCCCTGGCGGACGACCCACTTGCCCCGCTGCCGGTGCACCTCGGGCTCGCCCACCTGCACCCACTCCACGGCCCGTCAGGGTACCGCCGGCGTACGACGCCGCATACATCTTGCATACATCGGCCGAGAACGCGCCAGGAAACAGAGGAGCCGGTGCTCTCGCACCGGCTATGACCTGCTCTTTTCTGGTCGGGCTGGCCGGATTTGAACCGGCGACCTCTTGACCCCCAGTCAAGCGCGCTAACCAAGCTGCGCCACAGCCCGTTCCGAGGCTCAGTCTACCCCCGGGCTAGTGGAGGACCTTGCCCACCACCCAGTCGACGCCCTGGTAGGCCCGCCACCCGAGGTAGACCACGACGGCCACCACCAGCAGCACGAAGTGCCACGGCGCGCGGGGCGGCTTGCCGATGACCGTCTGGCAGTCGGGGCACTCGCCGCCCTGTCCCAGTGACGTGGACGGCCAGTAGCGGCTGCACGTCTCGCACCAGGGCAGGAGCTCAGACCCTCCGGACAGCCAGGATGGCCACGTCGTCGGTGAGCGGCGCGGTGGCGAAGTCCTTCGCCGCGGCCAGGAGCGACTTGCACAGCACGTCGACCGGCATCCCCGGGTCCCGCCGGATGGCGGAGGCGATCCGGTCCTCGCCGAACAGGGCGCCTCCCGCCCGGGCCTCGGCCAGGCCGTCGGTGTAGAGCAGCAGCAGGTCGCCGTAGTCGAGGGGGACCTCCCGGCTGAGATACGTCTCGCGGGGGTTGAGCGTCAGCATCGACCCGGTGGAGGACAGCGGCCGCACCTCGCCGTCGTGCAAGAACCAGGCCGGAGGGTGGCCGGCCGACGCCCAGCGCAGGGTGCCCGCCTCCTTGTCGACGACGGCCACGCAGAGGGACACGAACTCCTCGTTGCGCACCTGCGAGGAGATCTGGCCGTTCAGCTCCTCGAGGGCCTGGGCGGGGTCTCGGTACTGGCGAAGGAACACCCGCAGCAGGTACTTCACCTGGAAGGCGGTGATCGACGGCTCGATGCCGTGGCCGGAGACGTCCCCGATGACGACGGCCAAGCGGCTGGGACCGGGCTGGAA
>DATACM010000476.1:0-8829 GCA_036259055.1 Acidimicrobiales bacterium
CAGCGGGTAGCGCCGAGGGTCGCGGGCGGCGCCGGCGTTGAAGATGCTCGTCACGACCAGAAGCATGCCGACGTTGCGCAGCCAAGCGGTCGAGGCGATGGGCCGCAGGCGCATGACCTTGAGCAGCTTGGCCGGGGCGTAAAGAGCGGTGAGGGCGAACGACATGTTGGCCGTGATGCCGAACCACACGGCCCGCCGGTACCACGTCAGGTACGGGTTCAGTGCCATCCGCCCTCCCGCCACTCGGCCCCGACCAAGCTTTGGTTGATGGTAGCCCTGGCGTCAGCTGGTCGGCGGGTACTGCGCTCCCTTCTGGCGGGCGGCCGCCTCGATTCTGCCGTGGAGCTCGTCGAGGACGGTCCTGACGTTCTCGTTGCCCTCGAGCGTCCGGCGGATGGCGGCGTTCATCTGCTCGCTGACGTCCGACCAGTAGACGACGTTGGGCCGGTACCAACCGCTCTCGAGCGCCTTCTGGACGGCGTCGAACGTCTCCTTCTGCTCGGTCGGGACCCTCCCGTAGGCGTCGCTGCGCACCGACGGCCAGGCGTTGCGCTCGGCCAGCGTCTCCTGCGCCTGCTTGGACACCAGGAACTGAGCCAGCTCGACGGCGGCGCGGCGCTGCTCGGGAGAGACGCCTCTCGGGATGCCGAGCACGTCACCTCCGATCACGTGGGCGGCCCGGGCCGGGCCCCGCGGGCCCTCGTACACGTCGAACCGCCCGAGCAGCCCTTGCTCGTTCAGCTGGGCGGAGGTGACGGGCCAGTTCTGTGCCAACCAGGCGGTCTCGCCGATGAGGTACTCGGGCTCGGTGTCGAACTTGCCGAGGAGGCTCTCCCTCGCCAGCAGACCGTCCCGCCACATGCCCTGGATGAACTCGAAGGCGCGCACCGATCCGTCGTCGTTCAGGATGAGCGGGTTGCCGCCGAACGCCACGATCCACTCGGAGATGGTGACCGCCGCCGGGTCGCCCTGGGCCAGCGACATCGTGACCTTGGGCCCGCCGCCCGCGTTCCGCAGCGTCTGGGCAACGGTGCGGTACTCCTCGGTGGTGGTCGGAGGTCGGGCGTTGGCGCTCCGGAAGCGGTCGCTGTTGACGTACGCCACCCGCACGTTGGGCCGGAAGGGGAGGAAGTACTGCCTGCCGTTGAACCGCTCGGGCGTCATCGACGTGAGCACCTCGGGCGGGACCTGGACGTCCGACAGGTCCTCGACCAGGTTGTCCTGGACGAGCACGGCGAGCGCCAGGTTGTCCTGGGCGAAGAGGTGGACGGTGGGACGCCCGGCACCGACGTCCACCCGGAGCTTGCCGGGAAGATCGCTCGACGTGATGGCGGTCACCGTCACGTCCGCGCCGGTCCGGCTCTCGAACTGCCGGACGAGGTCGTCGATGGCTGCCTGCTCCGCCTGGTCCAGCGAGATGCTGAACGTGATGCTGGTCCCCGCCAGTTGGCCCTGCTGACCGCCGCCGGCTCCTTCGCCGCCCTCGTCGTCGTCGCCGCACGCCGACAGCGCCAGCAGCGGCACCACCAGCAGAAGGCTCACGTACCTGCGCACTCGCATCTTCTCCCCTTTCATCTCCTTCTTCGTTGTCTCAGCAGCTGCGAATCGGCGATCCCTAACCCTTCACCGCGCCGGCCAGCGCCCCCGGCCGGAGGTGCCTCTGGAGGAAGTAGACCACCAGCAGGATGGGAAGGGTGAGCACGGCGGCGATCGTGGCCATCTGCTGGCGGCTCCCGCGGTCGATCGCTCGGAAGACCTCGAGTGGAAGCGTGTTCTGGTTGGTGGTCAGCAACCGCGCGTAGAGGAACTCGTTCCACGAGTAGAGCCAGACGAAGAGGGCGGCCACCGCGATGCCGGCCGCCGCCAGCGGGAACACGACGCGTAGCAGCGTGCCCATCCGGGACGCCCCGTCGATGCGGGCCGCCTCCTCGAGGTCGCGAGGAATGGTCTCGAAGGTGCCCACCAGGATCCAGGTGATGAACGGCAGTGCTCCGATGAGGTGGGCGAGGACGAGGCCCAGGTAGTCGTCGACCAGGCCGACGCGGGCGAACCGGGTCGCCACCGAGATGCCGATGGCGAACTCGGGGAACATCCGCGTCACGAGCAGTCCGATCACGACGGTGTAGCGGATGCCGGCCGGCAGGCGGGAGATCACGTAGGCGGCGGGGGCGGCGATGACGATGGCGACGATCGTCGTCAGGGTGGCGACGACGAGGCTCTTGGTCAGCGGCCCCCACAGGGAGCCGCTCTCGATGATCTGCCTCCAGTGGTCGAGCGTGGGGTCGGTGACGAGCAGGTCGGGCCGCTCGCCGAACAGGGCCGACCCGGGCGCCACCGAGACCATGATCACCAGGTAGATGGGGAAGAGGACGATGAGGGCGGAGACGGCGACCCAGAAGGGGAAGAGCACTTGCAGCGGTCGGTCGAGGCGGTCGCGGTGTTTGGCCGGCGGGACGAGCCTCGGCGGCGCCGCCGTCGCCGTCATCTCGCCGTCTCCACCCGCCGGGCCACGAACCGGAGGTACACGACGATGAACACCATGATGAGGGCGAACAGCACGACCGCTCCGGCGGCGGAGGTGAACGGGTCGTTGGTCGGTGGCAGGTAGCGCTCGGCGATGTAGGTGGCGAGCACCGGCTCGATCCGTCCGGCCAGGACCAGGGCCAGCTCGAAGATGCGGAAGGCGTCGATGGCCCGAAGGATCAGGGCCATGGTGATGAACGGGACGAGCATCGGCAGCGTGATGCGGTAAAAGCGCTGCCACTTGGTGGCGCCGTCGACGTCGGCGGCCTCGTAGACGTCCGGGGGAACCGACTGCAGGCCGGCGAGGAAGATCAACGTCACCACCGGCAGGACCTTCCACATGTCGGCCACCGCGATGGTGAAGAGCGTCCTCCACCCGCCCGCCACCGGCCAGGCCAGAGGCTGGAAGCTCCAGTCGACGCCGGGTAGGAGGCTCACCACGTCGGACACCCAGAAGAGCAGGCTGTTGAGGTAGCCGGAGCGGGAGAAGATGAGCAGCATCACCGCGCCGGAGACGATGGTGGGAACGCCCAGCGGCACGAGCACGAGGGTGCGGACGAGGCCCTGGCCGCGGAACTTGGCGTTGAGGGTGAGGGCCACCCCCAGCCCTATCGTGAGCTCGAGGGCCAGCGACAGGAGGGCGACGATCACCGTGTTCTTGATCGCCGTCCGGAACACCTCCTGGTCGAAGACGTCCCGATAGGTCGCCAGGGTCGGGAACTCCCCACCCCGCGGCCCCGAGAGCGACAGGCGGAAGGTGTCGACGATCGGGGCCAGGGTGAGGACGACGATGTAGAGGACGAGGGGCGTGGCCAGGGCCACCTCGAAGGCGTGGTTCCGGAGCCAGCGCCGCACGCCGGTCCTCGGGCGGGCGGGGGCGCCCGTCTGGAGCCCGACGGCGCCGTCGTCGCTCAACGGGGAATGGCCTCTCCAGTGTCCGGGTCGAAGAAGTACAGCCTGGAGACGTCGACCGCCAGCTTCGTCGTGTGCCCGGCGGAGACGAGCGAGCGAGGGTGCAGCCGGGCGGTGAAGGCCACGTGGTCCGGCCGGGCGACCAGCCGGGCGTTGGTGGGGCCCTCGCTCCCGCGCTCGAGGTCGGCGGCGAGGGCCTCGGTGTCCCGGGTGCGCACCGGGGGCGCGTCGACCTCGAAGTGGGCGATCCGCTCGGCGCCCAGGTTCTCGACCAGGTCGATGGCCACCTCGAGGCGGGCGTTGCCGTCGAAGGCGGCGAACTCGGGGTCCTCGATGTCCTCGGGCCGGATGCCGAGCAGCACCTCTTTGCCCTGGCGGTCGGCGAGGGAGCGGGCCACCGCCGGCGAGAGCTCGAGCTGGTGGCTGCCGAAGGACACCGCCACGTCCCCGTCCTCGGCGACGACCCGGCTGGCCACGAGGTTCATCGCCGGCGACCCGATGAAGCCGGCCACGAAGACGTTGACCGGCTTCTCGTAGAGGTCGTCGGGCGTGCCGAACTGCTGCAGCATGCCTTCCCGCAGAACCGCGACCCGGTCGGCCATGGTGACCGCCTCCACCTGGTCGTGGGTGACGTAGACGATCGACGTGCCCAGCCGCTGGTGCAGCCGGCTGATCTCGCTGCGCGTCTGCACCCGCAGCTTGGCATCGAGGTTGGACAGCGGCTCGTCCATGAGGAAGGCGGCTGGTTCCCGCACGATGGCCCGGCCCATCGCCACCCGCTGCCGCTGCCCTCCGGAGAGCTGGCGGGGCTTGCGGCGGAGCAGCTCGGTGATCGAGAGCAGCTCGGCCGCCTCCCGCACCCGCCGGTCGATCTCGTCCTTCGGCACCTTGCGGAGCTTGAGGGCGAAGGCCATGTTCCCGTACACCGTCATGTGGGGGTAGAGGGCGTAGTTCTGGAACACCATGGCGATGTCCCGCGCCGCGGGGGAGACGTCGTTGACCACCCGGTCGCCGATGCGGATGGTGCCGGACGTGACCTCTTCGAGCCCGGCGATCATGCGCAGGACGGTGCTCTTGCCCGAGCCGGACGGCCCTACGAGGACGACGAACTCGCCGTCCTCCATCGCGAGACTCACGTCTCTGACTGCGACCGTCCCGTCGGGGAACGCCTTGCCGACACCCTCGAGAACGATCTCAGCCAATCGGGGCTCCTCTCTCGCGGCCAGGGTACCGCTCGGCATGATCTTTTTGCGGGCGCTGGTCCCCGCCGGCTCAGCCCAACCAGGCGGCCAGGCGCTCGCGCTCGTACGCCTGCTTGCGGGCGAAGCGCTCCTCGTCCGCCTCGCTGAGCTGGACGTCGGGCTCCGGGTCGGCGAAGAAGTTGCCCTCGACGAACGCCACCCGGCGACCGGGCAGCTCGAGGAAGCAGAACCCGTGCCCGTCGAACGTCGCTCCCGGGCCACCCCCGAGGTCGGCGGCGATGTTGGCGGCGGCCACCTCGCCCTCGCCGGCGGCGAACACCCCGGCCTTCGGGAGCTGGCCCTTGGCCGTCGGGACGAGCGTGCAGTCGCCCACGGCGTACACCCCCTCGAACGACGCCCGCAGGGTGTGGCGGTCGGGCTCGATCCACCCCGACGGGCCGGCGAGGGCGCTCTCCCGCACTGCGGGAGGCGGGGCGCAGGCGGGCACGCCGAGGAGGACGTCGTAGGGCGCGTCGGATCCGTCCTCGAAGCGCACGACGCGGTCGGCGCCGTCGACGCTGACGACCGACCGGCCGGCGAGCAGCTCGATCCCCCGCTCCTCCAGGTGCCCGGCCACGTAGCTGCTCGCGTCGGGCCCCGCCACCGGCAGGGTGACCGGCTGGAAGGTCGAGATGGCGAGGTGCACTCGATCACGCACGCCCCTGCGGCGCAGGAGCTCGTCGACGAGGAGCACCGCCTCGAAGGGCGCCGGGGGGCACTTGAACGGCCCCCCGAGGATCGCCACCAGCACCCGGCCGGCGTCGACCTCGTTGAGCGACCGGCCGATGGCGCCCAGCGAGGCGTGGTCGTACAGGTCGTGGGCGCCGGGGCCCGACAGGAGCTCCACGTGCTCGCGACGCGAGGGAGCACCGAGGGCGACGAGCAGGGCATCGGCGTGGAGGGCGCCCGCCGAGGTCTCCACCCGCCGGGCCCGCGGTTCCATCGCCGTCACCTCCGCCTGCACGAGGCGGACACCCCTTGCGGTCAGGCCCGAGAGCCGGGCGCTTCCCTCCTCGAGGGGCCGGATGCCGGCGAGGTCCCAGAGCTTGGCGAACCCCATGAAGAACCGGTCGCCGCGGTCCACGAGGGTGATGTCGACGCCATCGCCGAGGCGGGCTCGCAGGGTGTGCACGGCGGCCAGGCCACCGAACCCGCCACCGAGGACGACGACGTGGGGCACGGGCGCCGACCCTAGCGGCAGCGCATCAGCGGCGACCGAGCCGCTCGGAGAGGTGGAGGGCGTCCTGGACCGCGTAGCCCGAATCGTCGTTGTTGAAGTAGGCGTACACGTCGCAGCCGTCGCGGAGCCACGAGCGCAGGCGACGCACGGCCGGGCGCAGGCCCTCCTCCCCGTACCGCCCCTGGTAGGGCCGTTCGGTGGCGCGCGGGCCGTGGAAGCGCACGTAGGCCCAGTCGGCGGTGAGCTCCCAGGGGTGGGCGGCCAGGAGGTCGTGGACGCACAGGGCGGCGCGGTGGCGGCGCAGCACCTCGTAGACCTCCTCGTGCAGCCAGGACGGCTCGCGCAGCTCGACCGCCCAGCGCCTCGTCGTCGGCGCCACCGAGAGGAACTGGTCGAGACGCTCGGCGTCGCGCCGCCACCGGGGAGGGAGCTGCACGAGGGTCGGGCCGGCGGTGGGACCGAGGCGGTCGAGGCGGTCGAGGTGGTTCGGCAGCCACGACGCCGCGTCGCGCAGCTTCATGCGGTGCGACCCGAAGGCGCCCAGCTTGAGGGCGTAGACGAACCCGGCGGGGGCCTGGGCCGCCCACCCCTCGACGGCCGCCTCGGTGGGGAGCCGGTAGAAGCTGTTGTTGATCTCGACGCTGTCGAACAGGGTGGCGTAGTGCTCGAACCACCGCCGCTGGGGGAGGCCTTCGGGGTAGACGGCCCCCCGCCAGTGCTTGTAGATCCACCCCGAGCAACCGACGCGGGCGACGCCGTGCTCGGTCACGGTGCCAGGATGGGGGCCGCCGCGGCGCGACGGCAACCCGTTAGGTTGACGACGACGCGTCCGGAGGAGGTTGCGATGAGCGATACGACGACGCCCCCGACCGAGGTGCCGATCCCCCCGACCGTGCGGAAGGGGAGCCAGGGCCCGTGCGTCTCCACCGCCCAGGGCCTGCTCCTCGCCAACGGCGCCAACCCCGGACCGGTGGACGGCATCTTCGGTCCCAAGACCGACGCCGCCACCCGGGCGTTCCAGAAGGGCCGCTCGCTCGTCGTGGACGGGATCATCGGCCCCTTCACGTGGACCGCCCTCATGTACTGCTGAGCGCCGGCCGCCGAGCGGTCAGCCGTCGCCCTCGAGCGTGAGCGGCAGGGTCTCGCCGGGCGGCGCCCGGCGAGACGCCCGTTAGGCGCCCGCCGGGGCCGGGTGCTCGACCAGCGCCACCACCCGGGCGGCCATGAACCTCGCCGAGCGGACGGGCTGGCCGGAGCGCGTCACCTCGGAGACCTCGACCGTCCCCCTCGACACCGAGACCTCCACCCGGCGCCCCGCCCTGGTGGCGGCGACCTCGAACTCGCGCACCGACCCTCCGCCGACGTCCACCACGATGGCCACCCGGTCGCCCTTCATCGGCGCTACTCGGCGAGCGAGCGGCGGCGGACCGGGGCCCTCCCCGGTGGCTGGCGCGGCCGAGGCCTCGGCGTCGTCGGCGGGATGGCCCGGGTGACGGGCTCGGTGTCGGTGAGGACGAGCGCCTCGCCGTGGTGGGTGATCTCGAGCGGCTTGCCGTGGAGGAGCTCGTAGGTCGCCTCACCGGCAGCCGCGCTGACGCGCAGGCGGCGGTCGCGGTAGCGCAGGCGGAACGACAAGCTGTTGATCGTCGGGGGGAGACGGGGCGCGAAGGCGACCGTGCCGTCGCTCACCCGAAAGCCACCGAACCCGGCGACCAGCGCCGACCACCCGCCGGCGAGCGCGGCGAGGTGCAGCCCGTTGCCGGTGTTGAACTGCAGGTTCTGGAGGTCGACCAGGCACGCCTCGCTCAGGTACTCGTAGGCGAGCTCGAGGTGGCCGGTCTCGGCCGCCATCACCGCCTGGCTGGCGGCCGACAGCGACGAGTCCCGCACGGTGAGGGGCTCGTAATACTCGAAGTTCCGGACCTTCTGCTCGGCCGTGAAGGCGTCGCCCCGGAGATGCATGGCGAGGACGAGGTCGGCCTGCTTGATCACCTGCTTGCGGTACAGGTCGAAGTAGGGGAAGTTCAGGAACAGCGGGTACTGGTCGGGGCGGGTGCTCTCGAAGTCCCACCGCCGGTGGTCGGTGAAGCCGGCGGCCTGGGGATGCACGCCGAGCTCCTCGTCGTAGGGCACCAGCATCGCTTCGGCTGCCTCGCGCCACGCCGCCGTCTCGGCCTCCTCGACGCCCAGGGCCCGGGCGAGCACCTCGTGCCGCTTGACCGCGTCGGCCGCCGCCCGCAGGTTCCGCTGGGCCATGAGGTTGGTGTAGACGTTGTCGTCGGACAGGGCGCTGTACTCGTCGGGGCCGGTCACCCCGGGGATGCGGAAGCGGCCGTGCCGATCGTGGTGGCCGAGCGAGCACCAGAGCCGCGCTGTCTCCACGAGGATCTCGACGCCGACGTCGCGCTCGAAGTCCTCGTCGCCGGTGGCGTCGACGTACCGGATGACGCCGTCGGCGACGTCGGCGTTGACGTGGAAGGCGGCGGTCCCCGCCGGCCAGTAGCCCGAGCACTCCTCGCCGGCGATCGTCCGCCACGGGAAGGTGGCACCCCCGAGACCCAGGCTGCGCGCCCGCTCACGGGCCACCGGCAGGGTGCTGTGCCGCCAGCGCAGGGCATCGGCGGCGGCCTGGGGGAAGGTGTAGGTGAGCACCGGCAGGACGAACATCTCGGTGTCCCAGAACGTGTGGCCGTCGTAGCCGGTGCCGGTCAGCCCCTTGGCGGGGATCGCCCGGCGCTCGGCCCGAGCCCCGGCCTGGAGCACCTGGAACAGGGCATAGCGCACCGCCTGCTCGACCTCGGGGTCGCCGTCGACCTCCACGAGGGCGCCGTCCCAGAACTCGTCCAGGTAGGCCCGCTGCTCGGCGAGGAGGCCCTCCCAACCGGTCGCCCGGGCGGCGATCAGGGCGGCGACGACCTGGTCGCGCAGGGCCTGCCGGGAGCGGAGGCTGGACCAGCCGTAGGCCAGCAGCTT
>DATACM010000477.1:0-2209 GCA_036259055.1 Acidimicrobiales bacterium
TTCCGCTACGACGGCCTCAAGCTCCTCCTGCGCTCGAGCTCCCGCTTCTTCCTGGTCCCCGGCTCGTGGTCGGTCGACCGCGGCACGACGATCGTCCTCCCGGAGTCCGGCTCGATGCGCCTCGAGTTCGTCCGCCCCTAGGAGGCTGCTGAGCAAGGCGCTTCTCACTTCGCCGCCGTAGGCTTGTCAGCGGTCAGTGGGCCAGGGACATGGCCGAACCGAACAGCCGGCGTGAAGAGGGTGAAAGCCGGCGGCGCTGGAAGGCCTGGTGGCCGAGGTGACGCCCCTCTCTTGCCGCCCTGGCCCATTGGCCGCTATGCCCGATGGAGCACCCATCCGCTGGCGTCGAGGCGGAGGCCGAGGTTGACGAGTCGGCGCAGGTTGATGGCGGCGACTCGTGTCGCCAACCACAGCTGGTTGCGCTCGACGCCCCGGTAGCGGACCTTGCGATGCCCGCGGGCCACGAGCCAGGCGATCGTCCGCTCGACCATCGGCCGGTGCCGCCGGTAGGCGTCCGCGACCTCCCCGGCGTGCCACGCCCGTCGGGCCTCGACGAGCTCGCGGTCATGTCGTCCGATCTTGATCGACTTTCCACGGGCTGAGGTGGTGCAGCGGTCGCGCAGTGGGCAGCCCCGGCAGTGAAGCTCGAAGCGCGCGTTGCCCCGAGCGGTCAGCGACAGCGTGTGTCCGGCCGGGCAGGTGACGGTCCCGGCGTCGTGGTCGACGACGAAGTCGTCCCGGTCGAAGCCGCTGGGGATAGGTGTCCGCAGTGGTATGGGCTTGATCGCTTGCCGATGCCCTGCCGCCCGGAGGGCCGCCCGCACCTCGCCCGAGCCGTAGGCGGAGTCGGCCAGGACCTCGAGGGCGTCCGGCTCGTCGGCCAGCAGGCCAAGGCCGGCGTCGCCGTCGGGGACGTCGCCGGGGGTGAGGGCGCAATCCGTGACCAGGCCGGTGTCGGGCTCCACGGCGATGTGCGCCTTGTAGCCGTCGCGGTAGACGCTGCGGCTCTTGTGCACGTGGCGGGAGTCAGGGTCGACGACGGACACCATGCGCCCGGGAGTGGTCCGGGGGATGATGCGCCACGTCCCTTCGCCCTCGCCCGGCTCCACATCCTGGCCGGCGACGAGGGCCAGCAGGCCCAGCGCCTCGGCCTGGGCCTGGTCGAGCTCGAGCCCCTTGCCGGCGGCGAGCACCGCCAGGGCGTCGGTGACCAGGGCGCTGAGCAGGGCATCTCGGCCGTCGGGGTCGTCCCAGGCGCAGGCCGGCTTGCCGGGATCGTTGTCGTAGTCGTGGGCGTCCAGCGACAGGGCCCGTGCCTGGGGCAGCACCCGGCGCACCCGGCGGATGGCCGCCACCAGCTGCATGACGGCGTCCTGGGTGGTCACGGCGTCGTCGAGCACGGTGGCGTCGAGCACACGGCGGCTCTTGCCCCGGATCGCCCCCGTGGCCTCCACCACCGCCCGCACGGCGTCGAAGATCCGCTCGGGGCGCTGCGACGCCCGCAGCTTGTTGCGCCACAGCGTGAGCACCGTGGGATGGAATCCCTCGTCGCCGAGGCTGAGGCCGGCCGCCACCTTCCAGGCGATGTTGGTCCGCAGCTCACGGGCGGCGTCGCGGTCGGACAGGCCCTCCAGCGCCTGCAGCACCATCACCGTGGCGACGACGTCGGCGGGCACCGACGGCCGGCCCCGGCCGGAGGGGAAGAGATCCTCGAACAGCTCGTCGGGGAACAGCGAAGCCCGATGCGACGCCAAGAACGCGTGCACGGACCCTTCAGGGACGAGATGGCCGCACAGCGCAGCGGCGTCGAGCAGCTCCCGGTTCGGATCGCTCTTGCCTTGCATCCAGTAAGTCTGCGCCGATCGCTCGCAAATCGCGAGCACCCGGATTGCTCAGCAGTCTCCTAGGGGCGGCCGCGCACCTGGTTCAGCACCCGCTCGATGTCGCGCAGGTGATGAGAACCCTCGTGGACGGCGTTGCGGGTGAGGTCGAGGATGCTCCGCTCGCCGTAGTCGAAGCGCCCGAGGCGGGTCCACCCGTCGGCCTCGACCGTGTCGAGGGTCGCCGTCAGGTCGGCGCACGCGGTCTCGAGATCGGAGAGGACCTGCGGGAGCGGCCGCTCGTTGTAGGGGGGCCGCTCGCCGAAGGCACCGGAGACGGCCCGCTCGTCGGGGTCCCACGAAGGCGGGAAGGACGGTCGCTCCTCGAT
>DATACM010000478.1:0-4688 GCA_036259055.1 Acidimicrobiales bacterium
GGCGCCGAGACGAGCACCTCGGGAGCCGTCTCGCCGGGGCCGGTCGGCGGCGCCGGGCGGCGCGCCGAGCGGCGCTCGTCGGCGGCGGGGCGGAAGCGCTCGTCCTCGTCTGCTCCCAACCCCTCATCGGCGCTCGGCGCCTCCGGTTCGGCGTGGCGGTGGCGGCGGCGGCGCTCCGCGCCTCCGGCCGCCGCCTCCTCGCCGCCCACCGCGGTGGTGGCCCCCGCCGGACCGCCGGCCGCGAGGGTGACGGCGGGCGACGTGTCTTCGACGTCCTCGTCGACCCAGGCCCGAAGGTCCGAGTCCGCCGAGGCGTCGGCCATGCGCTTGTTGAGCCACCGGAGATGGGCGGCGGCGACGACGAGGAGCAGACCGGCGGCGATGGGGATGAGCACCGCACGCTTCTCGGTGACCGGTTCGTCCTCGAGCGCCATCTCACCGCCCGGCTCGACGCCCTCGGCGGTGAGGTCGCCCTCGGGCAGCTCCATCGGCAGCGTGGAGGAGAAGCCCGCGTCGGGAACCGCCACCGACGGCAGCTGGACCGCCGGCGGCGCGCTGCCACCGGCCTTGGCGAGGAACGACGACACCTGCAGCGACGCCGACACGGGCGCGCCCCTCGACGAGCCGCGGCCCGCTCCGAGCGAGCCCCCCGCCGGCGGGCGGCCGTCGGGCCCGGGCACCGAGACGGGCGCGGTCGGGGACGACGTCGAGCTGACCGGGCTCTTGGTGTCGCCGTCGCCGTTGGGACGGGCGGCGAGGACGACGTACTCGAAGATGCCCCCGGTGGCGACCGGCCCCCGGTCGACGAGCGAGACGGTCGAGCCCTCGGGCGGCTGGCCGATCGAGTCGACGGTGGTGAACCCCGAGCCACCGCTCCGGCGCTGCACCTGGTAGCCGATGAGGTCGGGCTCGGCGTTCCTCGACCAGCTCACGGTGACGCTGCGGTCGGGGTTCACCTGCGCCTTGACGTTCCTCGGCGCCGCCGGCTTGACCTCCACCTTGAACCGCCGGGTCGCCCTGCCCACCTCGTTGGGGGCCCCGAGGACGTTGAGGATGTCCTTGCCGACGGCCGTGACGGTGGCGTCGTACGGGCCGTTGTACGCGAGGGGGGGCGAGTAGGAGAACGACGTGGCCCTCCTCCCTAGGCCGCTGTGACAGTTGTCGCAAGTCTTCGTCTCGCCCCCGCCCGTCGGCCGCACCTCGATCGCGAGGCCGACGACGGTGTTGAGCGCGTTGCTCATCTCGGCGGTGCCCGAGATGGTGGGGGCCACCAGCACCTGGCCGTCCCTAGGAGCAGAGATCACCACCGTCGGTCGCTCGAACGCGGCCGCGGGGGCGGCGAGCAGGAGCAGCGCGGCGGCGACCCACCCAGCGGCGACGCCCGCCCGCCACCGGCTCATGTCCGGCTGATGTCCTTGACCCAGGTGCCCCGTACGATGAGACGCTGCTTGGCCGAGCCCTTCGGATGGCACGTCGTGAAGGTCAGGGCCTTGTCCGGGGTGGGGTCGAGCACCGTCATCTGGCCGGGGTCCACGACCCAGGGGTCCTGGGACACGCGGTACTCGCAGCCGCCGACGGGGGTCTCGACGCGGATGGTGTCCCCGGGCTTGAGCTGGTCGATGTTGCCGAAGGGCTTGCCGAAGGTGGTCCGGTGCCCGGCGACGCCGAAGTTCCCCGTCTCGCAGGGCAGCGCCGTCTCGGGGTAGTGCCCGGCGCCCGCCCGCAGGGCGCTGGGCGTCGTGCCCTCGACGACGACGACGTCGACGCCCAGGCGGGGGATCTTCACCCGCGTCAGGCTGTCACCGGTGCCCACTCGCCGCTCTCGGTAGGCCTGCTCGAGCTGCGGCGTCGCCAGCTGACGGGTGAGCCGGTCCTGGATGCGGTCCTGCCAGACGTTGGTGAAGAAGGGATAGCCGACGAGGGCCACACCTGCGAGCAGGAGGACCACGGAGAGGCCGGACAGCGTCCGACGCACCCAGGGCTTGGACCGGAGCAGCTCTACGAGCACAGCGGCCCCTTCCTCGGGCGGACGGTGCGGAGGTTCATGGGACGACGGTCGAGGTTACCGAACCCAGGTGGCGCATGAGGACCGGCCAGCGGACCGGCCGGCCGCCGGTCAGCGCCGGGCCCGGGCCACCCGCCGGACGACGAAGGCGAGAACGAGCAGCGCACCGCCGATGGGCAGCAGCGGGTCGGGGCCACCGGTGCGGGCCAGCTCCTTCCGCGGCTGCGGCGGGGGCGGCGGCTTGGGGGTGACGGTGGGGCGGGCCCCGCCGGCGGCGGCTTCGGCGTGGGCGAGCTCGAGCACGATGCCTCCACTGAGGCCCTTGAGCAGCTCGAGCTTCACGCCGTCGGCCACTGCGGCCACCGTCCCGTCGGGGTTCCTCACGGTCCGGCCGGCGCCCAGGGCGATCGTCGACTCCAGGACCGTTCCGGGGAAGAGGGTGACCGGCGACCCGAAGGCCACGGGAACGGTGAGGCCGAGCACCCTCAGGGTGAGGAGGGCGGGGTCGAACGACGGGGTGGCCGTCCCCGTCCCCCGGTCGTACTCGGCGACCGCCCTCGCCGACCCGATGACGATGGAGATGAGGGGGGCGTCGCCGACGGCGAGGCCCGGCAGCACGTCGACCTGGCCGGCCTGGGCGCTTCCCACCGCGGCCACCTTCTGGGCGGTGGTCGTCACGTTCGACGTGGAGGTGCCAAGCCGGATCTGGGCGAGGTTCGTGGCGTCGTCGAGTGCCTCGAGGAGGCTGCTCACCGGGTCGTCGGCCTCGATCCCCAGGCCGCCGAGCAGCGGCTCGAGGGAGCTGCCCAGCACCGGCTGCAGCAGGCCGGTGACCTGGCCGACCGTCTGGTCGGCGACCGGGACGAGAGGGTCGGTGATCGGCTTGAGCAGGTCGGTGACCAGGCCGACCACGCCGACGTCGATGGCCGCCACGCTGGCCACGCTGTTGGCGGTGGGGGCGTTGTTGGTGGTCGAGGCGCTCGACTCCGAGCAGGCCGCCGACAGGCTGAGGATCCCCTCGATCGGCAGGTTGATGGCGCACATCTTGGGTGGGCTCTGGCTGACGTTGGGCCCGTTGGCCTCGGCCGAGGTGGACGTCCCCGGGATGAGGAGGACGCCGGCGCCGCTGGCCTTGGCCGTCGGGCTTGAGTTGGCCAGGGCGTTGGACGCGCCGATGGTGAGCCTGATCCCCAGCACGCTCAGGTTGAGGGCGCGGGCGTTCGCCGTTCCGGCGAAGACCTCAGGGGTGTCGGCTGATGCCGGCCCCGGCACGACGAAGAAGGCCCCGAGGAGGACGGCCGCCAGCGACGCCGCGCCCAACCGACGAACGTTCTTCACCGGGTCCCCCTCGCTTGCGTGTTGCAGCCACCTGCCGCCCCGGGCCGTGACTGGCCCGAAGTGCTACCACGTCTCGCGAGATTTCGCCACTGCTCGTGGCGGTTCCTGCTACGCGCCGCCGGTCAGCGCTCGACGCGCATGGTGGCCGAGGCCCCGAGATCGACCTCGCCGACCGCCCGACCGACGATGGGCACCCGCGCCGGGGCCCGGTAGCGGACCTCGACGCGCACGCGGCTGCCCGGGCCGCCGCGATCGGACACGGTGACGGCCAGGCGGTCGGCTTCGAGGCGCGAGCCCGCCAGCGCCGCCTGCCGGGCAGCGTCGGCGGCCGGCTGGACGGCCGCCTCTCGCGCCGCCTCCCGGGCGGCGTGCACGACGAGCACCTGGTCGCGGACGAGCAGCCCGACCTGGACGACGGCCAGGATCGCCACCAGGACGAGGGGGAGGACGAGGGCCAGCTCGACCGCCGCCTGGCCCCCGTCCCCGCGCCCTCGCCGGGTCAATCGTCGACCTTGCCGGTGATGGCGTTGACCACCGCGTCGAACAGCTTGCCTATGAGGTCCGTCTCGGTGGCCCAGGCCACGATCAGCAGGGCGATGGCCGCCGCACCGAGGAGGACGAGGGCGTACTCGGCCGAGGTCTGGCCCCGCTCGTCCCGGTCCCGGTCGAGGAGGACGACCAGGGCGGCGCGGAGGCGGACGTAGAGAGACAGCAATGAAGGCTCCTTGAGGCTCGGTGACGGAGTCGGGGGAGTCAGATGCGCAGCGATCGGACGGCGCTGGCGATCAGGGGGGCCACCGTGAGCAGCCCGAAGGCCGGGAGCGTGCAGGTGACGAGGGGAAAGAGGAGCTTCACGGGGACCTTGCGGGCGACCTCCTCGGCCCGCCGGCGGCGGTCCCTGCGGACCTCGTCGGCCAGGCGATCGAGGCCGGGGCCCAAGGGGGCGCCGTAGCGCTCGGACGCCACGAGGGCGGCGACCAGGGGTCGCAGCGCCTCGCCGCCCCGGGTGGGGACGTCGTCCAGGGCGTCGGCCAGGCGTCGCCCGAGCGCCACCTCGTCGACTACCCGAGCCAGCTCGGCGGCCAACGGCCCCTCGGCCCGGCGGGCCACCTGGGCGAGGGCCAGGTGGACCGTGAGCCCGGAGCCGACCGCGAGGGCCAGCAGGTCGACGACCTCGGGAAGCCCGGCGGCCAGCATCACCTGGCGGCGCCGCTCCCGCCGACCGGCGGCGAACGACGGCGCCACCCACGCGGTGAGGGCGGCGGGTGCGGCGGCGAGGGGCAGGACGGCCAAGAACGCGATGCCCACGGCGAGGGCCGCCCCCAGGCGGCGGGCGGCGGCCGGG
>DATACM010000479.1:0-3321 GCA_036259055.1 Acidimicrobiales bacterium
TCCCGCCGGCGGATCACCCGAGCGAAGTAGCGATGTTCAAGCGGTTCACTTCCGGCGCCCGGAGCGTCGTCGAGCTGGCCCAGAGCGAGGCCCGCGCCCTCGGCCACGGCTACATCGGCACGGAGCACTTGTTGCTCGGCCTGCTGGGCGAGGAGCACGGGATCGCCGCTCGAGCCCTGCGAGCGACGGGGTTGACGGTGGACGCCGTCCGGGACGAGGTCCGGCGGCTCGTCTCCGGCTCGCTGATCAGCGAGCCCGACGCCGAGGCGCTGCGCTCCATCGGCATCGACGTGGAGCGTGTCCGGGCACGCGTGGAGGAGTCGTTCGGGCCCGGTGCCCTGGAGAGGGCCCGATTCGGCGGGTGCCGCCGCGGCGCGTCCCGCGGGTACGTCCCGTTCTCCTGTCGCAGCAAGAAGGCGCTCGAGCTGTCGCTGCGTGAGGCCCTGCACCTCGGTCACAGCTACATCGGGACGGAGCACGTCCTCCTCGGCCTCCTCCGGGAGGGCCAAGGGTTGGCGATGCAGATCCTGACCGGCAAGGGGGTGCGGCCCGACCAGCTGCGTCGATCGGTGCTGGCCGCGCTGGGAAAGGTCGCGTAGGCGGGGCGCCTACCCCCTCGACCGGCCGCGGACTCGCGGCGCCAAGGAGAACTCCTGGGTCTGCGGGTTGAGATGGTCGAGGATCACCGCGCCGACCGTTTCCCTCACGGCCAGCAGGAAGACGTTGAGGCCCCTCGTGATGTCGCTCTCGTAGACGAAGTGGTTGTACCAGTACGACGACCAGGCGCCTCCCAGCTGGCATCCCGGCGGGGGGCTGCAGAACGGGCCCGGTCCGAGCGACGGCGGGTCCGACCACGCCAGGGCCACCGGGGCGGCGGGGTTGGTGAAGTCGGTCGCCCAGGTTCCGGCCTGGTAGTGCCCGCCGACGGCGACGTACCGGCCGCGCACCGGGACGATGTTGTAGTTGTGGATCGTGCAGTTCTCGTCGGCGCCCTGCGGACGGGGCAGGACCCACTGGCCGAGCTTGGCCCCAGTGGTGGCGTCGTAGAAGAAGAGGCTCTTGTCGACGGGCGGGTCGGCCGCTTCGCACTCCGCTTCCGCCCCGCCACCCGGCTCCCAGCCGGCGACGAGGACCCTTCCGTCCCAAGTGAACGCCGCTGAATGCCACCGTCCGTTCGTGCCCGCCTGGCCGACCCCGGGCTCGGAGACCGTGAACAGCAGCTCGGGGTCGACGATGCTGCCGCCGGGGGTGGCGTTGGCGCCCACGTCCCAGACGTTGATGGCGTCGGCGCTGGCGCACGCCGCCTTGTTGACCGCGCCGAGGATCACTCCGGCGTCGTGGCAACCGGTACGCACGTTCGTCAGCGGCCCGGCGAGCGGCTCCCTCCGCAACAAGCTGGCGTTCTCCGGCGCGCTCAGGGGCACTCCGATGACGTCCATGAAGTCGCCGGCGGGGTCGTCGTTGGCCCGGGTGCCGTCGATGCACCCTGCGCTGCTCGAGTTGTTGCTGTAGACGATGACGCTCTCGTCGACGATCCCCCCGACCGTCAGCGTGTGCGAGCCGCACTCGAGCTCGACGGCGCCGAGCAGGACGGGGTCGGCCGGGTTGGCGACGTCGAAGACGTGGACGCCCTCGAACCCGACGGGCACGGGTTGCCCGTCGCAGGAGCGCCCGGCCGGGGCGGGCGAGTTCCACGCCCGCACGAGGACGTTCTCCCACACGACGATGTCGCCCTGGTCGCCGTTGCAGCGCTGGTGCGACAGCTCGACAGGGTTGTTCGGGTGCGTGATGTCGACGATCCGGAACCCGTCGTAGTTGCCGTGGTACGCCAGACGCCCCCAGAAGGCCAGGTCGGAGCTGACGTGGCGCACCGGCGCCGGGTCGTTGAAGGACGCCGGGTGGGCGCTGTGGCCCCAGGCCCGGAGGTTCGGTGTATGCGGTCGGGTGGCGTGGTCGGCCCCGGCCGGCGCCGAGACGGCGAGAAGTCCCGCGACGAGCGCGGCGGTGATGGCGACGAGAACCCGTCCCCTCATGAGAACCCTCCTGCGTGCCGGACGATCGCTTCCGGGCGAGAGCACCGAGCTTGGCCGGCACCAAGAGTCACGATTACGCCGCCGCCTGCACGAGGACGGTACCTCTCTCCGGAAGGCGAGCGTCCCCCACGCCGTCGCCGGTGTCAAGGGGCCCGCCACCGGGATCCCTCGTCGCGCGACGTCCGCCCCGTGCGCCGGGCGCCAAACTGGGAGCATGCCCCCGTGGAGGCCGTCGCCGCGGTTCAGGCGCGTCGCCGTGCTGGCCGTCGGCACCCTGGCCGGCCTGGTCGCGTTCATCGGCGTCGCCTGGGCGCTGGACGATCGCTCGCACCTAGGACGGGTCGTGCGCGACGTCGCCTTGGCCGGGCGCCCCGTCGGGGGAATGAGCCGGGCCGAGCTCGCTGCCTTCGTCGACGAGGTGGCCGGGCGTTACGACCGGGCGGTGATCGAGGTCCAGGCGCCCGACGGTGGCTTCCGCGCCGGCGCCGACGAGCTGGGCGTGGCCGTCGACCGGGCTCGGACGGTGGAGGAGGCCCTGCGCCTGGGCCGCCGCGGGTCGCTGCCCGCCCGGGTGTGGGGATGGGCCCGGCACCTGGTCACCGGCGACCGCCGGGCCCGCACCGTCCTACGGCTCGACGAGGCGGCGGTGGCACGGGTCACCGCCGAGCGGGACCCCGCCCGGGTGCTCCCCACCGAGCCCTCGATCGCCGAGCGCGACGGTCGGCTGGTGGCCGTCGAGGGGGAGCCCGGCAGCCAGATCGACCCCGTCTCGCTCGGTGCGAGCCTCTCGCGCGCCGATCTCAGCCGCGAGCCGGTGGTCGTCGCCGCCGGGCGCGCTCCCCTGCCACCGAGGTTCTCGCGGCAGGACGCCGAGCGCCTGGTCGGGGAGGCCGAGGCCCTGGCCAACGGAGGTTTCAAGCTCAAGGCCGGCCCCCAGGAGGTCGCCGTCCCCGCCGCCATCTTCCGCCACTGGGTGAAGGCGGTGGCCGCCGGGGACGCCCTCTGGCTCGTCGCCGAGACCGCCCGAATCGGCGCCGACCTCCCCAAGGTCTTCCCCAGACCGGTGGTCCCGCCGACCAACGCCGGTTTCGCAGTGACTGGTGAGCGCGTGGTGGTGACGCCGGCCAAGAGCGGGTCGGGTTGCTGCGGCCCGGGAGCGGCCGACCTCATCGCCCAGGCGGTGGCCGACCCGACCCGGCGACCGGTCACGCTGCCGTTGCGGGAGATCCCCGCTCGCCGGGACGAGGCCGCCGTCCGCCGGCTGGCCATCGTCGAGCGGGTGGCGACC
>DATACM010000480.1:0-1735 GCA_036259055.1 Acidimicrobiales bacterium
CGCCCCGACCACCGCAGCGACGTCGCGCCCCGCCCCCGAGCCGACCCGTGCCCGGCAGCGCCCCAGCCCGCCGCCCGTCGCCTTCAACCCGGTGCCCCAGTCCCCGGACACCACGCTGGCCTGCCGGAACAGCGGCGACCCCCGCTGCGGGCCCTTCCGGTGGGACCCGTCACCGGGCGCCAACCAGCCCCTGGCCGTCGACGTGAACGTCGCGCCCGAAGGGACCCAGGCGAGGTTCACCTTCGACGTCAGCGACCCCGACCACTCGGTGACCGACAACTGCGCCCAGCTGGACTACGGCGACGGCCACAGCGAGCCCATCCCCTGCAACCCGGCGCCCTGCCCACCGGCGTTCGGGCCGTGGACGCCGCCGCCCCGGGAGCCGGGACAGCGGCAGTTCGTCTTCCGGCACACCTACAACCAGCCTGGCCAGTACACCGCCAGGTTCACCTTCCGCAACGACCGGGACCGCTGTCCCGACCCTTACGGGGACAGCCGCTCGGATTCCATCGTGGTCACTGTCGGCCCGGGGACGTAGCCCAACCGGTAGAGGCAGGGCGCTTAAACCGCCCACAGTGAGGGTTCGATCCCCTCCGTCCCCACGAGCGGTCGTTGCGCCCGGGTCAACCCTCCGCCGAGAGGTCGAGCACGTAGGCCAGCAGGTGGATCTCCGGGAGGTGCAGGTCGGCCTCGGGTGCCCGGCGGAACTCAAGCCGGGCGTAGATCCGCTGGGCGGCGGCCATCTCGGCGGTCGTGTGCAGCCACAACCGCCGGCGGCGCTCGGCCCGGGCCCGGGCGATGCACGCCTGGACGAGGGCGGTGCCCACGCCCCGGCCCCGGTAGGCGGGCGCCACCGCCAGCATCCGGAGCCCGGCGTCGTCGGGGTCGTCGAACTCGGCGTACGGCCCGAGCCCGGGGACGTAGGTGACCCCGCCGGCCAGCCGTCCATCGCCGTCGACGGCGACCAGCACGACGGCGGCGGCGGCCCGGCGCTCGACGGCGCCGAGCTCGTCGAGGTACGGCGAGCCCGGGGTCAGCCCGGCCAGCCCGGTGTACGCCTCGACGGTGAGGGTGCCCAGGGCGCGGGCCTCCTCGGCCGACCGCAGCTCGCGCACCTCCAGAGGTTCTATGGAGAGTTGACTACCTCAGCGGTGGTCAACTCTCCAAGAAAGGTCGCCTTCATGCGGCTCGGGCGTCGTCGCCCTCGAGGACGGCGGCGAGCAGGGCACTCCGCACCACCTCGGCGGGCGGCCCGGCGAGGTGGTTGGCGACGACGACGCCCTCCACCATGTCGGCGGCGACCTGCTCGAACGGGCGCCCGCGGACGGCGACCGCGACCACCGCGGTGCCATCGGGGCGGCGCCGGATGGTGCGGGCGGTGCCCGGGACCCGAGGCGGGCTGCGGAACCCCGGCACCGCCAGGTCTCGGGCCCGGCAGGCGACGGCGAGCCGCCGGGCGGCGGCGGCGAACCGGATGGATGCGGCGGCCATCGGGCCCAGCATGGCAGGAGTGTGTGACAGGCGGGCTCCGACCGGCCAGGCTAGGGGCCATGAGCGAACCGCAGGACCCCCGGGACCCGAGCGCAGACCGACCGGCCCCGCCGCCGGTGGACGATGCCGGCGCGCCGCCCGACGACGACGCCGTCGAGGCTCCCGGGCCCGGGCCACTCCCCGCCGCGGACGCCGCAGGCGAGGCGCCGTCGCCCCGGCCGGGCCCGGCCCCCGGCCCTGGCGG
>DATACM010000481.1:0-2561 GCA_036259055.1 Acidimicrobiales bacterium
TGACGGTGGTGGCAGAGCGGATGACGTCGGCGGGGCTCTGCACCTGTGCTCGCAGGACCAGCTCCCGGGACTGGGCGTCGTGCGTCTCACCAAGGAGGTCGGTGCCCAAACCGACCTGCACGCCGGCGGCCACCGCGATGCTGATCGATGCAAGGCCGGCGCTCAAGACGTCGTCCAGCTTGGCCAGGCTGGCGGCCGGGAAGTTGAGCGCCCGTCCGAACTGGGCGACCTGGTCGAAGATGACAAGCGTGGGCACCAGATAGCAGCCGTTGTCGGCCATGGCCCGGGCGGCGCCTTCGTCGATCAGGTTGCCGTGCTCGATCGAGCGCACCCCCGCTCCCACGGCGCGCACGACCGCTTCGGGGATGTAGGCGTGGGCAAAGGCGTAGGTCCGGCGGGCGGACGCCTCGGCCACGGCGGCGCGGATCTCCTCCTCGGTGTACTGCACCATGTCGATCGGGTCGGTGGGTGTCGCAACGCCACCGCCGGCCATCACCTTGATCTGGTCGGCACCGCCTTTGAGCTCCTCCCTCGCGGCGCGGCGGACGGCGTCGACCCCGTCGGCGACGTGGGAGAAGCTCGAGCTGCTGATGGAGCACGACCCGATGTGGGGGTCGTTGCTGATCGGCGCGATATCGCCATGACCCCCGGTCTGGGAGAGCACTCGCCCTGACCGGAACACCCGCGGTCCGCGGATGAGCCCGGCTCGCAACGCTTCCTGCACGCCGGCATCGAGGCCACCGGCGTCCCGCACGGTCGTGAACCCGCGTTGCAGCATCCGTTCGAGGACGGTCTTGGCCTCGATCCCCACGCGTGTCGCCGGACGACGGGCCATGGCGGCGAGGTCCATCGTCGTGATGGCGGCGTGGACGTGGGCGTCGATGAGCCCGGGCATCAGCGTCCGCCCCCCGGCGTCGATCACTTGAACGCCGTCGGGTGCGGACAGCGCCGCCCCGTCCTCGACGACCTCGACGATGCGGTCCCCCTCCACCCGTACGGACGCGCCGGCGCGCCGTTCACCGGCGGCAGGGTCGAGCAGCTGCGCGTTCGTGACGACGAAGTCGTTCATCGAGAAAGATTGCCCGCCGCGACGGAGCGGAAATCGTCGGGCCGCCGGGTTTCCGACGCTTCGCGGGCGGGTAGGTCGGGTCCGGTTGAAAAGTCAGCCGTGCTCTGACCGGCTGGCTTTCGGCGGTCGCTGTGTCCCCTCGGCTCGGGCTCACCGGCCTCGGCGGGACCGTCGTGACGGGTCGCGGACTACCGCGATCGGCTCCGTGGGCGGGACCGGTCGCGACACGCGTACGGCGAACGCCGACCCATGAGCAGTCTCACCACGACCTTGCCCGCTCGGAACGCCTCGTCGACGGCCGGGGCCACGACAGGCTGGGAACGGCTCACCGCAGGAGAGCCGGTTGCGGCGGAATGGGCGCTGGCGTTCGCCCGGCCGGCGGGCGCCTTACGGGTTCCTCATCATCGAGCGCAGCTTCGGCCCCAACCAGGGCTTGCGGCCCCATGCCACCAGCTGCCCCCGAGCGATGGCGGCCCACTGGCTCTTGCGCGCCCACGCCACCAGCAGAAGGGCGGCCGGGTCGGCGGAGATGTGACAGTCGATCCTGCGCCCGGACGACTCGGAGGGCTCGACGGTGAGGGCGCCGTCGTCGAAGGCGAAGACGTGACGGCCGCCGCCCCGAACCCGGAGCTCGTAGGTGACGCGCGTCCCGGCGGCCGCTTCCTGGTCGACGAGGGCGCGAGGGTCGAGGACTTGGATGATCGGTATGAGGAACTGGTCCATGACCAGGGTGGCGTGCGCCGGCTCTATGGCCCACCGGCGGCCGTCGGCCCTGGCGACGTCGTACCCGTGAACGATCGTCTCGTTGAGGAGGTGGCAGGTCAGCGTCGACAGCCGGACCTTCGTCCCCGCCACGAGCCAGGATCGCAGGTCGAGCGGGGACGATCGTCGTAGGCTGCTGAGAAAGGTCGCCGCCCGCTCCTCGATCCGGTCGGCCAGTACCCGCAGGTCTCGTTCGGAGTCCGACTCGACCCCCAGCGCGGTCAACTCCGGGAGCTCCCACAGGTCGGAGAGCACGGCTGCCTCGCCGTCGGCGTCGAGGTGGCGAGGTGGGTCGAAGACCTCCGAGAGGTTCTCGGTCGCCAGCCCGGAGACGACCGCCCACGCGTGGGAGAGATGCGTCGCGACCTCGGCCAGGTTCCAACGTCCGAGCGCCGGCGCGGCGGGGTTGCGGACCGTCCGGAGCAGGGCCGTGACGCGATCCACCTCCGCCCGCAATGCGTCCCTGGCTCGGGTCCATTCGGCACTGGCGGCCATCACCATGCGTCGTTCCTCCTGGCGCTCGACAGAACGCTATGACGCCGAACCGGACGGCACATCCGTCAGGTGACGGAAACCGCCAGAGGCGCGGCGGCGCCGGCGCGTAGCCTCGAGCTCGCCGCATGGCTTCGCTCGGACGTCCTGCCGTGACGACCGGTGTCGCGGGCGACGTGGTCCCGCTCGTCGGCCGCCGGACTGAGCGCGCCGTCCTCCATGCGCTGTTGGAGCGAGC
>DATACM010000482.1:0-1692 GCA_036259055.1 Acidimicrobiales bacterium
GCCCGCCCAACGTCAGCGGCCCCGCCTCGAGGGCGTCGACGACGGCAAACGCCTTGTCGAGCACGCCGACACCGCTTATGCTGTCCACATCATAAGATTAGCGTCTCACATAGTGAGACGCCACGGTTCCTTGGGTGACTCCGCTACCGCATGCGTAGTCAGCTCTCCAGGAAAGGCCCGAGACCGATGCCCAAGACGCTCAGTGACAAGGTGTGGGACCGCCACGTCGTGCGCCAGGCCGAGGGGGAGCCCGACCTCCTGTACGTGGACCTCCACCTGGTCCACGAGGTCACCTCGCCCCAGGCCTTCGACGGGCTGCGGTTGGCCGGTCGCAAGGTGCGCCGGCCCGAGCTGACCCTCGCCACCACAGATCACAACGTCCCCACCATCGGCCTCGACCAGCCCCTGGCCGACCCGGTGTCGGCGCGCCAGATCGAGGCGCTCCGGGCCAACTGCGCCGAGTTCGGGATCCCGCTATACCCGATGGGCCACGCAAACCAGGGAATCGTCCACGTCATCGGGCCCGAGCTCGGCCTCACCCAACCGGGCCTCACCATCGTGTGCGGCGACAGCCACACGTCCACCCACGGCGCCTTCGGCGCCCTCGCCTTCGGCATCGGCACGAGCGAGGTCGAGCACGTGCTGGCCACCCAGACCCTCCCCCAGCGGCGGCCCGGCACCATGGCCGTCACCGTCGAGGGGCGGCTGCCCGAGGGCACCACCCCGAAGGACGTGATCCTCGCCGTGATCGGGCGCATCGGCACCGGCGGGGGTGTCGGCCACGTCATCGAGTACCGGGGCTCGACCATCCGGGCCCTCTCGATGGAGGGCCGCATGACCATCTGCAACATGTCGATCGAGGCGGGCGCCCGCGCCGGCATGGTCGCCCCCGACGACACGACCTTCGCCTGGCTCGAGGGCCGCCCGCACGCGCCGAAGGGTGCCGACTGGGAGCGGGCCCTCGACGACTGGCGGTCGCTGCCGACCGACGACGGAGCCCGATTCGACCGCGAGGTCGTCATCGACGCCACCACCCTCCAGCCCCACGTGTCCTGGGGGACGAACCCCTCCCAGGTCGTTCCCATCGACGGCGCTGTCCCTGACCCCGACGCCCTGGTCGACCACGCCCAGGCCGAGGCGGCCCGCCGGGCCCTCGCCTACATGGGCCTGCGGCCCGGCACACCTGTCCGGGACATCCCGGTCGACACCGTCTTCATCGGCTCGTGCACCAACGCCCGCCTGGAGGACCTGCGGGCCGCCGCCGCCGTGGTCGACGGGCGCACCGTCCGCCCCGGCCTGCGGGCCCTCGTGGTCCCGGGCTCCATGCGGGTCAAGGCGGAGGCCGAGGCCGAGGGGCTCGACCGGGTGTTCACCGCCGCCGGCTTCGAGTGGCGGGCGGCGGGGTGCTCGATGTGCCTGGGCATGAACCCCGACAAGCTCAGCCCCGGCGAGCGTTGCGCGTCGACGTCGAACCGCAACTTCGAGGGCCGTCAGGGCCGGGGCGGGCGCACCCATCTGGTGTCACCGGCAGTCGCCGCCGCCACCGCCGTCACCGGACACTTCGCCACCCCCGAGGAGCTGACGGCGCCGGCCGGGGGCGGGGCCCCGGCTTCGGCGAGGAGGGCGGGGTTGGGGCCCCGCCCGGGAAAGGGGCATTGACCGGATGGAACCCGTCCGCACCGTCGTCGGGAC
>DATACM010000483.1:0-2937 GCA_036259055.1 Acidimicrobiales bacterium
GGCGTTGACCCGAGACCCGTCGGGGAGGCGGGCGTCGACCATGGGCGAGGCCTCGTCGACCCGTCGACCGACGGCGGCGACGATCTTTTCGATCACATGGCGGTACTGGCTGTCGTCGGTGAACGACGCCCCGGTGTGGAAGAGCCTGCCCTCACGCTCGATCCAGATGTCTTCGTAGCTGTTGCACATCACCTCGGTGATGGTGGGGTCGCTGAGGAACGGGTCGAGGGGCCCGTACCCGAGCGTGTCCTGGATCATCTCCTGGACGAAGGCGCGGCGCTCCCGGGGCGACACCTTGACGTCCTCTCTCTGGAGGATCCGGTCGAGGGCGGCGCGGACCTCAGCGGCCAGTGCCTCGCTGGAGAGGCCGCTGACCTTGGGGGCCACCTCCTGGAGGACCAGCTCGCGCACCTTGCGCTTCGACTCGGCCCAGGAGGCGCTGGCGGAGCGCTTGGCGGCGGTGCTCTCGCCGGTGCGGGCCCGGCGCCGGGCCGTCTCGACCACCGCGTTGTTGGACTTCTTCGCCGAGGCCTGGCGCTCCTGCTCCTCGAGGGCGGCCAGCTTGTCTGAGAGCTTCACGTTTCTCCTTGTTTCGTCAGGACGCGTTGGACCGGAGGTTGAGGCGGAACATGCGCGACCAGCGGCTCCGCTCGCGCTTCTTGCTGGCGACCTCGCCGACCTGGAAGCGGTTCTCCTCGGGCAGGAGCGGCACCAGACCCGCTTCCAGGCGGTGGCTGATCTCCGAGCCGGGCGAGAAGGCCAGGATCGGGGTGCCGACGTTCACCGACTTGCTGACCTCCCGGGCGTAGGGCAGCACGGCGGAGAAGCCCTGCGGGAAGAGGCGGGTCACCTGGTCGACGTCGATACCGACGTCCTTCTCGGCCTTGTTGAGGATGAGCCGGACGTTGTCGGCGGAGATCTTCAGCTTGTCGAGCGTGTTCAGGAAGACGCCCATGTTGCGGACGCTCGGGAGGTCGAGGGTGGCCATCACGTAGAGCTCGTCGGAGAGGTCGAAGGCGGCCAGGACGATCTCGGTGAGGGCGGCCGGCGTGTCGACGATGACGTAGTCGAACCGCTCACGGAGCATCTCGATGATCTTGCTGACGTCGGCCGGATGGATCCGGTCGGCGTCGCTGGGGTCCTTGGGGGCGGCCAGCACATGCACGCCGGTGTCGTGGGCGACCAGGAACTCCTCGATCTGGGTGGGCTCGCTCTCGTCGCCGTCCTCGCGCTGGAGGGCCTCGAAGATCGAGTAGCGCGGCCGCAGGCGGAGGGCGGTCGACACCTCGCCGAACTGCAGGTCGAGGTCGACGATGCAGGTTCGCCGGCCGGTGTGGTGGTGCAGGAAGTAGGCGAGGTTGGTGGAGAAGAACGTCTTCCCGCACCCGCCGGTGGCCGAGGCGACCGTGAAGACGGTCCCCTGCTTGGCCGGGGTCGTCGACTGAGCCGGGCCCGGCACCGCGACCGGTGCCGATCGGTGGCGGCTCACCTCGATCGCCCGCTCGACCGCGTCGCGGAGGACGCGGTCGCTCACCGGCAGCTGGAGGAGGTCGACGGCGCCGGTACGCACGATGTCCCGCAGCTGGGCGTCGGGGCGGCTCGAGAAGGCCAGGACGAGGCTCATGGCCGGGAGCTCGTCGTGGACGATCTGCAGGCGTGACAGCCCGGCCTTGGTGCCCAGGCTGGGCCCGGCGATCAGCACGTCGAACGGGCCTTCCTCGGTCAGCACCTCGGCGACCGTGCCGACGCGTTCGCAGCCGAGGGTCTCCGGATGGGGTCGCAGCTCGCCGGCGACTTCGCGCACGCTCCTCAGGAGGTCGGCGCCACGGTCGAGGACGAGGATCTTCGGGTTGCGCACGTAGGTCCTCCTAGGAGAGTTGCTTGAGGGCGTCGGTCGTGGCGGTGCCGGGCGTGGGCCCCGACGGCGGCGCGTCCTTGGGCACGAGCGAGAAGTAGAGCTGCTGGAAGGTCGTGAGGAAGGCCAGTCGCTCCGCCTCCTGCGGCGAGACGGCCAGGAGGAAGACGGGCTTGACGTCGGAGCCGGCCGACTGGGCGGTGGCGCCGGAGGGGGTCACGCTGAGCACCTCGGTGTTCTGCATGATGAGCTTGGCCGACGGAGAGCCCGGGCCCTCCTCGAGGAGGCCGTAGATGTTGATGCGGTCACCGGAGCCGACGAA
Organism: Acidimicrobiales bacterium; assembly: GCA_036259055.1. Taxonomy (GTDB): domain Bacteria; phylum Actinomycetota; class Acidimicrobiia; order Acidimicrobiales; family AC-14; genus DASZJY01. The sequence goes on from DATACM010000483.1 coordinate 2,178, forward strand.
GCCGGCGACGCCCGGCACGAACCCCAGCTGGACGGCGAGGGCGGTCTTGCCGGTGGGGATCTTCACCGTGCCCAGGCGGGTCTGGGGGACGGCGAACTGCTCGGACGTGATGACGGCGCCCTCGGGCACGGTGACCGACGCCGTCCTGCCCGCCATCTGGGACGGGTCGGTGAGGGCCGACGGCGGCTTGGCCGAGACCGCGACCGACCGCGTCTTCACCAGGCCCTGGTCGACGGCTGCGGTGCCCGAGGTCCCCGACGGGATCGTCTTGGCCGCGTAGAGCACCTCCGTCGAGGGCCCGGCCACCTTGGAGTCGTCGCCGCCGTTGCGGACGACGAGGAAGGTGGCGGCCGCGCCGGCGACGAAGACGGCCAAGCCCAGGCTGAGTATCAGGTTCGAACGCTTCTTCATGTGGTCTCCCGGCTTTGGAGGGCCCGCCCCTCCTTAGGGCGGGGTGCCCAGGGTTTTCGGCGGGTCGGCGCCGGACCTGTAGGGGTCGGGCCTCTAAAGCCGGGGAGCGCTCCGTCCGATACGGGGGACGAACCAAAACCCCCGTACTGGAGCTTGCGCGTGACCGATCGAGCTGCGCACTTTCCGCCCCCTCGCTTCCGGCGCCTCCGCCGGGACGAGTCGGGAGCGGCTCTCCTCGAGTTCTCCCTGGTCTTCCTGCTGTTCGCCCTGATGCTCTACGGCCTCATCGCCTTCGGGATGATCCTGGCGACCAAGCAGCGCATCACCAGCGCCGCCAGTGGCGCCGCCC
>DATACM010000484.1:0-2807 GCA_036259055.1 Acidimicrobiales bacterium
TAGGATCGGGGCGTGCCGTTCGCCACCCTCTCGGGGATCAAACTCCACTACCTCGACTCCGGACGGGGTACCCCACCCGTCGTCCTGCTCCACGCCTTCCCGGTCAACGCCGGCATGTGGGACGAGCAGATCGCCGCGTTGGCCGGACGGTGGCGCGTGGTGGCGCCCGACCTCCCCGGGTTCGGCCAGAGCCAGCCTTCGCCCGAGGGCGAGGCGAGCATCGACGGCTGGGCCGACGTGGTGGCCGAGCTGCTCGGGAGCCTGGGCCTCGGCCCGGTGGTCGTAGGGGGGCTGTCGATGGGCGGCTACGTCGCCTTCTCGCTCCTGCGCCGCCATCCCCACCTCGTGGCCGCCCTGGTCCTGGCCGACACCCGGGCGGGCGCCGACACCCCCGAGGTGCTCCAGCGTCGTACCGACCAGCAGCAGAAGGTGGCCGAGGGGAAGGTGGCCGACGTGCTCGAGGCCATGGTGGGGACGTTGCTCTCCGAGCAGACGCGGGCGGAGCGCCCCGACGTGGTGGAGCGGGCCCGGGCGCTGATGGCATCGACCCCTCCCGGCACCATCGTCGCCGCCCTCGAGGCCATGAAGCACCGCACCGACGCCACGGGGGAGCTGGGGCGCATCCGGCTCCCGGTGCTGGTGCTGGTGGGCGAGCACGACGGCCCCGCGCCTCCCTCGGTCGCACGCGAGATGGCCGAGGCCGTGCCCAACGGTCGGCTCGAGGTCCTTCCCGGCGCCGGCCACCTCTCCAACCTCGAGGCCCCGGAAGCGTTCAACCGGGCCCTCGAGTCCTTCCTGTCCGGCCTCTGAGCGCAGGCGTGGCCGCCTCCGAGGAGGACCTCGTCCGCCAGGCGGTCGGCCGGCTGCTCGCCGACCACGACCCCCAGGCGACCGAGGCGCCGGCGTTCTGGGGCGCCCGCTTCGACGCCGGCCTGGCATGGGTCGGCTTCCCGTCCGGGTCGGGCGGCCGTGGCGTGCACCCGGGCCTGCAGGTGCTCGTCGACGACCTGCTGGCCGAGGCGGCGGCCCCGGAGAACTGGTACCGCAACCCCGTCGGGCTCGGGGCGGTGGCGGCCGCCCTCGTGGCTCACGGCACCGAAGACCAGCGGCGCCGGTGGCTGCGGCGGATCTTCACCTGCGAGGACGTGTGGTGCCAGCTCTGGACCGAGCCGGGTGCCGGGTCCGACCTGGCCGGGCTGGCGTCCACCGCCCGGCCCGACGGAGACGACGGCGAGGCGTGGGTCGTCAGCGGGCACAAGCGGTTCAGCACCCTCGCCCACGTCGCCCGGTGGGGTCTTCTCCTCGCCCGGAGCCATCCCGATCGACCCCGCCACCGGGGCCTCACCTGCTTCGCCGTCGACCTGCGCTCGGCCGGGGTCGAGATCCGCCCCACGCGCCAGATGGACGGGGACGCCGAGTTCGCCGAGGTCCGGCTGGAAGGCGTCCGCGTCCCCGACGCCGACCGCGTCGGGGACCCGGGCGGGGGCTGGGAGGTCGCGGTCACGACGCTCGACCACGAGCGCCTGGCCCTGGCCGGGCCCCATCGCCGCCAGGGCTCGGGGCCCGTGGCCGAGGCGCTGCGGCTGTGGCGGCAGGGGCCGGGTTCCGATCCGGTCCTCCGCGACCACCTGGCCGGGGCGTGGATCGATGCCGAGGCTGCCCGCCTCACCACCGCCCGGCTGCGAGCGACACAGGGCCCCGACGGGCCCGGGGCGGTGGGGGCGGTGGCCAAGCTGCTGACCGCCGAGGTGGACCAGCGGGTGTGGGAGCTGTGCGTCGAGCTCTTGGGGCCGGCGGGTGCGCTGTACGACACCTGGGAGACGGGGGTCCCCCGATCGGCCGGCGAGAGCCGGCGCGACGTGCGGCGGGCCTTCCTTCGGTCCCGAGCGCTCACCATCCAGGGGGGGACGGCCGAGGTCGTCCGCACGATGCTGGCCGAGCGGGTATTGGGCCTTCCCCCCGAGCCCGGGCCTGCGACCCCGCCTGGCCCTACCTCCTGAGCCGGCTCCGCCGCAGGCCAGGTCGGCGTCGGCGATCTCCTCGGTGCGCTCCCCCGACGGGGCCGGCGATCCTACGGCCGGGCGACCAGGCGGGCGCCGGGCGCGTCGGTAGGTTCTTCCCCGTGAGGCGGCGACCGGCACGACATACGACAGCCGTGGCCGTCGCCCTGCTCTTCGTGGTGGCTGCCTGCGGGTCGTCGTCGACCGACGGACGCCGCGCCTCGCCCGTCACGTCGGCCGGCGCGCCGACGGGCACGGCCGCTCCGCCCGCGCCCGGACGCGTCGTCGGGCCCGGCGAGCTGCGGACGTTCGCCGTCCCCCGGGGCTCCCGGCCGCACGACGTCGCCCCCGCGGGCGACGGCTCGGTGTGGTACACCGCGCAGGGCAGCGGGCGGCTCGGCCTGCTCGACCCGGCCACCGGACGGGTCGACGAGGTGGAGCTGGGCCGAGGCTCGGCGCCCCACGGGGTCATCGTCGGGCCCGACGGAGCCCCATGGGTCACCGACGGTGGGCTCAACGCGGTGATCCGGGTCGATCCGGCCACGAGGGAGGTCCGGCGCTTCGCCATGCCGGCGGGCACGCCCGACGTCAACCTCAACACCGCCGTCTTCGAGCGCGACGGCCGCCTGTGGTTCACCGGGCAGGCGGGGTACTACGGCCGCGTCGACCCGGGCTCGGGCAGGGTCGAGGTGTTCCCGGCACCCGGCGGGAGGGGGCCCTACGGCATCACCGTGACCCCGTCGGGGACGGTGTGGTACGCGTCGCTCGCCGGGAGCCACGTGGCCCGGGTGGACACGGCCACCGGCG
>DATACM010000485.1:0-7690 GCA_036259055.1 Acidimicrobiales bacterium
GCCCGCATCCACGTGGGAGCGCACATGCCCCTGGACGTGGTCGGGGGCACCGGCCTCGGCCTGGCCGGATGGGCCGCCGTGCACCTGGCGGTGACGGCCGTACCGGCCGCCCTGGCAGCCCGCCAGGCGCCGGCCGAGGCCGCGGTGCCTTCCTAACCTCCCGGGCCGAGGGTCAGCGCCGGTCGCGGGAGCCCGGGGGCGGGCGGGCACCGGGACGGACGAGGACCTCGATCGAACGGCGGATCCGCTCCAGCTCGGCGGTCAGGGCCTCGACCGCTCGCTCGTTGTCCGGCGTGCCCTCGCCAGGAGGCCCGGGCGGCGGCGCCCCCGACAGGGGGGCACCGTTCGGGACGTCCGGGGCGGGGACGGCCGCCCGCTCCCCCACCATGCGGTCGAGCGCCAGGTACAGGCGCTCGATCTCCGACCCGGGCGCCTCCAGTGCGGCCAGGCGGTGCTCCATGGCCACCCGCCAGTCCCGCGTGTGGGCCTCCGCCTCGCGGACGGCGGCCAGGCCGCCGATGACGCGGTCGACGTCCAGCCGCAGCCCGGTCACCGCCTCCTCCACCGCCGCCACCCGTGCGAGCACCTGAGCGACCGCTTCCTCCCGGGCCGCCATGCGCTCGGCGATCCGCTCCAACTCGCGGTACACGCCCTCCAGGTCGCCCGGCACGGTGAGCATCTCGGGGACGAGTCGCTGGAACTGCCGGGCGGCCACGTCCTCCATGCGTGCCGGGAGCGACTGCAGCTCGTCGAGCCGGGCGTCGAGCCCCACCAGGCGGGAGCCGACCGTCGCCAGCTCGCCCCGGAGCTCGGTGAGCGACCGCTGCATGGACTGCACGACGGGGGACGAGCTCATGCCCGTCTGCTGGACGCGCTGCATCCGGACCACTTCGTCGAGCCTTTCCTGGACGCCACCGACGTCGGACGCCAGGGCGGCCAGCTCGGCCTGCACGGCGTCGGTGGCCGTGAAACGCTCGTTGAGCCGAGCGTGGGTCTGCGCCACCTCGGCGGCCAGGCGCCCGATCTGGTCGCTCATCAGCGCCAGCTCGGGCCGATCCGGGGCCGGCTCGGCCGCAACCGGACCTTGCGCCGCCACCTTCACGTCGAGGGCGTCGACTCGCTCGGCCAGGCCGCTCAGGACCCGAGCGCACCGCTCGGTGGCCCGGGCCACGGACATGATCCGCTTGTGGACCTCGGTGGTATCGGCGACCGGGAGAGCCAGCGGAGCCACCACCGCGGCCGGCTCGGCCGCCGCCGACCAGAACGACTCGTCGGCGGTGGCCGGCGCATCGGACGCCGGCGCTTCGGGTGCGTCGGCGTCGGCGGCCGCCGGCTCGTTGGCGGGCTGGACAGCCGGGGCGGCGTGCGCCGAGGCGGCGTCGGGCGGGTCCTCGGTCGGGGGGACGACGTCGCGCGCCGTCGGCGCCAGGATCTGGGCCGCCCAGTTCCGCTGCCGGAGCTGCTCGGGTGTCACGGCGCGACCGGTCGAGCCGCTCGACCGTGTGGCTCGGTCCGAGCCCGCCGCGCGACGGCCGGCGCTCGAACCCGCCCCGGGACCCCCAACCGGTCAGCCGTCCTGATGGGCCGACCATACCGGTCGACGGTGGGCGCGACAATACGCAGCAAACATCCCGAACTTTTCCCCAATACCCTGTGGATGCACGTGGGTACGGCGCCAGGGTGTTCACTGGAAGCATGCAGCAACAGCGCGTGATGACCGGCCGGGCGGACGACGACCGGGCGCCGGCATGGGACGCCTTCACGGTGCCCACCCGCTACTGGCACCTCCTCGACGACGGGCGGATCCAGTGCGACCTCTGCCCCCGAGCGTGCAAGCTCCGGGAGGGCCAGCGAGGCGTGTGCTTCGTGCGGGCCCGCCTCGACGACCAGGTCGTGCTGACCAGCCACGGCCGCTCGTCGGGGTTCTGCGTGGACCCGATCGAGAAGAAGCCGCTCAACCACTTCCTGCCCGGCACCTCGGTCCTGTCGTTCGGCACGGCCGGGTGCAACCTGGCCTGCCGCTTCTGCCAGAACTGGGACATCTCCAAGTCCAAGGAGATCGACACCCTCGCCGACCAGGCGTCGCCCGAGGCGCTGGCGGCGGCCGCCGTCCGGCTGGGCTGCGCCAGCGTCGCCTTCACCTACAACGACCCGGTCATCTTCCACGAGTACGCCATCGACGTCGCCGACGCGTGCCACGAGCGGGGGGTCAAGGCGGTCGCCGTCACCGCCGGTTACGTCTGCCCCGACCCCCGGGCCGAGTTCTACGCCCACATGGACGCCGCCAACGTCGACCTCAAGGCGTTCAGCGAGGAGTTCTACCGCCACACCTGCGGCGCCCACCTCGAGGCGGTGAAGGACACCCTGCGCTACCTCCGCCACGAGACCTCGGTGTGGTTCGAGATCACCAACCTGCTCATCCCCGGGCTCAACGACTCCGACGCCGAGCTGGACGCCATGACCAAATGGGTGGTCGACGACCTCGGCCCCGACGTGCCCGTCCACTTCACCGCCTTCCATCCCGACTACAAGATGCTCGATCGCCCGCCCACGTCACCGGAGACCTTGACTCGCGCTCGCCGGATCGCCCTGGGCAACGGCGTGCGCTTCGCCTACACCGGCAACGTCCACGACACCGAGGGGTCTAGCACCTACTGCCCCGGGTGCGGCACGAGGGTCGTCGAGCGGGACTGGTACGCCATCGGCGAGTACCGGTTGACCGGCGACGGGGCCTGCCGGAGCTGCGGCACGCAGCTGCCCGGGCGCTTCAGCGGCGGGCCGGGCTCGTGGGGGCCGCGTCGGATGCCCGTCCGGCTGGCTCGCCTCGGGCGGTGACCGGGTCGAGGGTCCGCGAGCCGGCGGTGGCCGGCACGTTCTACCCGTCGGACCCCGAGATCCTGCGGGCGACGGTGGAGAGGTACCTCGAGGACGCGGCGGCGGCTGCCGGCTCGGCCTCGGCACCACCTCCGAAAGCCGTCGTCGCCCCTCACGCCGGCTACGTGTACTCGGGGCCCGTGGCGGCCCGCGCCTACGCCCGGGTCGTCCCCCTACGAGGCCGGGTGGAGCGGGTGGTCCTGCTCGGCCCCGCCCATCGCGTGCCCCTCACCGCCATCGCCGCGCCGGGCGCCGATGCGCTCGCCACGCCCCTCGGCGCCGTCCGGGTCGACACCGCCGCCCGTGACCGCCTCGTCGGCGCCGGGTCGGTGGTCGTCTCCGACCAGGCCCACGCCGGTGAGCACAGCCTGGAGGTCCAGCTCCCCTTCCTCCAGGTCGCCCTGGGGGAGATGGCGGTGCTGCCGCTCGCCGTCGGCCGGGTGCCGGCGTCGGCCGTGGCCGACGTCCTCGACGCCGTGTGGGGTGGCGACGAGACGCTGATCGTCGTCAGCAGCGACCTCAGCCACTACCACGACCACGCCACCGCCACCGAGCTCGACCGCCACACCGCCGCCGCCGTCGTCGCCCGCCAGGTCGAGGCGCTCGAGCCCGAGGACGCCTGCGGTGTGTTCCCGCTGCGGGGACTGCTGGCCGCCGCCCGGCGCCACGACCTCGACGTGGAGCTGCTCGACCTGCGTACGTCGGGGGACACCTCGGGCGACGCCGACCGGGTCGTCGGCTACGGCGCCTTCGCTCTCGCCTGAGCCCCCCGGGCATTGGGTCAGGAAAAGTTACCTGTTCGGCGACGTTTCGCGGGCCAGAGTCGCGCGTTCTCGGGCGCGATGCTCGGGGCGCGAGCTAACGGCGGACGGCGGTGACCCAGTAGGGCGTCGCCGGAGTGGGGGGCGTCGAGAACCGGGCGTTGACCAGGTAGAGGGTGTTGCCGAACGCCGCCACCGTCGTCGGCACGTCGAAGTGGGGCGACGTGATCTGGTCGACCAGCTCGCCCGAGGTATAGGTCCGGTCGAGCCGTACGACGGCCACCGTGTTGAGGACGTTGCGGACGACGTACAGCGTGCGCCCCAGGACGAGGATGCCGTCGCCGGCGGTCATGGTGGCGCCCCCGAGGTCGATCAACGTGGCCTCGCCGGTGGCGGGGTCGACCCGGTACAGGTTGCCCGTGTTCGACTGCACGACGATCAGCCAGCGGTCGTTGGGCGTGGCGTCGATGCCGTTCACGTTGAACCCGGGGGCGAGGAAGAAGTCGCCCGTCAGGGGGACGGCCACCGGATCGCCGATCGTCCCACCGGGCCCTAACGGGATCCGGTAGAGGACGTCGTCGCGGGAGTCGGTGAACCAGGCGGCTTGCCGCGTGACGACGACGTCGTTGATGAACGCAGCCTGGTCGACCGGCGCCAGCTGGAACGTCTCCACCGGCGCGCCGTCAGGGCCGTAGACGTACGCCTGGCCGGTGGCGCCCCCGGCCACCCACAGGCGTCCCCACCGGTCCAGCTCGAGCCCCGTCGCCGTGCGTCCGGCGGGGGCGTCCACGACGAGGGTCAGCTCGCCCGTGCGGACGTCGACCTTGACCACGTCGCCGGTGGCCCGCGACCCTGAGTACACAGTGGTGCCCCGGCCGGCGGCGATGCCCTCGGGCTGCCAGCCGAGGGGAAGGTCGATGATCTCCGGGAACCTGGGGGCCGCCGCGCCCGCGCTCGTGGCGGGAACGAGGGCGACGGCTGCCACGAGGACGGCGATCACCATCCTCGCTGACCGCCGAACGCCGAGCTTTGCGTGTTCCACGCGGGCACCTCCGTCGCGAGCGACCCTGGTCACGGCCGCGGCCCCTGATGCTCGCGCGGCACGGCCCAGAGATCAGCGCGGCGACCAGGCGCGCACGCTCGGCTGGCGTAACTAGTTGCGGTCGTCTCCGGCCTCGCACCGCCCGACTTCCTGCTCGAGCTGGACGCTGTGGCCGTCGTCCCTGACTGAACGACGTCGCGCTTCCCAGACGGGTTGACAAGGAAGACGGCATCTGCGACGGTTCACGGGCCGGGGCCCGGGTGCGTCCGCCGTGCACCTCGGCCCCGGCCCCTTCTCACTGAGGAGCGGACGACGGGACTCGAACCCGCGACCCTCACCTTGGCAAGCCCAGAATTTCTTCCGCTGGAGTCCACTCGAACCGCCAAGCCTGGTCACGGCATTGCGCCGTCCGCTCCAGTCCGCTCCTTCCGCTCTGTTCCGGCCAGTTTGATGGGCAACTGGATGGGCAAGGAGGGGTGCTGACCAAGGTGATTTGCGGCTATTTCGCGGGGAGTGGGCGGGTGGTTGCACGAGTCCCGGGCGCCACGGCGTTGTTCGCAAGGCTTCCGCTTCATGCGGTTGGAGCCGTCCGACACGCCGCCGACAGGAGGGCCTCCCGACACCGCCAGCGCAAGCACATCAGAACGCTGCGTAGCTCTTCGTCGCGCCTGGTTCGTCGAGGAACGACGCAGCTGGCGCCGCGAGAGGGCAGTCAAGGCCGAAGGCCGACCCCGAGCGGAACGAGCGGGTTGACGGCCCTGACATCGCCGCCACCGAACCTGGAAGTGGAAGCCCGCGAGGGCTTCCTGGGTGACTCCTCGGTCTCGTCCCGCTGTACGGGACAGACGACAACCGCGGTCGGAACACGTCAGAGGTCTTCGGCCAAACGCATCCGATCCGAACGCCAGATAGGTCGTCGCCCAGCGATGGCAGGGGCGCACCTGGGGTCCCTACGGCGGGATGGCTCGGTCCCTAGCATGACTGCGTGCCCGCTGAGCGGCTGAGGTTGCGGATCGGGAACCTGGCGAAGGCCGTCCTGGTCTCAGGCCAGGCCTACCAGGACCCAAAGGACGCGCTCAACGAGTTCGTGTCGAATGCCGCCGACGAGTACGTCGAAGCGGGCCGCCGCGGCGAGACGATCCGTGTGATGTTGCGCCGGAAGGGCCGGTACCCCGTGATCGCGGTGGACGACGTCGGTCGCGGCATGTCCGCCGAACGGCTACGGGAGATCGCTCGGAGCCTCTTCGAATCCGCCAAGGCGGGCGATGAGCGGACGCTCGGCGAGAAGGCGATCGGCATCCTCGCTTTCCAACAGCTCGGCGGCCGTTGCGACGTCGTCTCGAGAGCGGAGGGCAGCGAGGAGACCTGGGCACTGCGCCTCGAACGAGGAAAGGCGACGGCTCGGCTCGAGCGCGAGAGGAGGAAGGCTCGGCAGCTTCCCGGAACGACGGTAGTGCTCTCCGACCTGGAGCCCGACGTGCTTCGGGTACTGACGCAGCGAAAGGTCGTCGACTATCTCCGAGGCCGTCGCGGCCCTGCCCTGGCCCGAGGCGACTACCGCATCGAGGTAGTCGAGGGCCGCTCGGTCGAACTGGTCACGCCGGAAAAACCAGAGGGCCTCAAGCTCGAAGTTCCCGCTCGTCCCACTCTGTGGGGGCGCATCGAGTTTGCTCTCTACGCATCGCCACCCGACGGACGGCGGCGTCGAGTGGCGGTCGTCGGGCGCGCCGGCACCACGATCGTCGATGACATCGCGGAGATCGAGGAATTCGCACAGGCGCCGTGGACGACCGGCCAGGTCAGCGGCCAGGTCGTGTTCGGGGCCCTGCAGCAGACCGCCGGACGCCGAGCTGTCCTGCGTGACCGAGATGCCTTCCCCGTGTTCGTCGACGGCGTGAAGGCGGTGGAGCCCGCCATCCGTCGGGCAACCGAGAAACTCGCCCAGGAAGTCGACGCCCAAACGGCTGACCGGCTCGCCGAGACGCTGCGACGGGTCTTCGGGCGCGTGCTCAAGGAGCTTGCCGATCTCGACAACCCGATGCGAACGCCAGTCGGTGACGAGCCGGGCGCGGGCGGCTTGTTCGAGCAGGCACCACCTCAAGGCCCACCGGCCTCGCCGAACGGATCGACCGGTCCCAAGAAACCTCCCGAGCTTCCGGAGGTGCCGGAGCTCGAGGACTCAGCGGGAGATGCGCCGAGCGATCCCCCGCACGACGAGGCGCGCCCCGACCGGCGAAGAACCACGGATCTGCCGTCGGTCAGGCCGGATCCGCACCCCGGCGAAGCGCGCAGCCGGTTCGAGACTGACACGGGCATTGTGTTCTACAACGACCGCCATGAGGACTATCTGGTCGTCAAGAACGACGAGGCAGGCCTGCTGGACTATCTCGCCACCCTCGTTGCCAAGGAGTACGTGCTCTACAACAACCCGCGTGCCGGTAACGAGGACTTTGCCGAGGAAATGGTCCGCATGCTCGTCCGGGTGCGACGCCACCTCCCCAAGCGGCGGTGATCCTCCCGTCGCTGATGAAGGCACCATGACGTTCAGGGAGGAGTGGTGCGGCCCACGGACCCAGCAGGCCCAGGGTGACGTCTTAAGCCAGGTAGGGGCCGGGGGCTCCTGATCGGTGCGAGCGCCGTCGCCACCCAAAGTACCGGTGATACCGGATGGGCGCGGTCCCTCCACACCCCATCCGGAACCGGCACCTATGCGTGTATTGGGCGGCGACCGCGATCGCTTCCGCTCGGCACGCAGGGTCAGCATGTGGGAGGGTGTCGTGGTGGATCCCGTCACGATCGACGTGGACCGCAAGAAGGCCGTCACCATCACCTGGGAGGACGGCCACGTCAGTCGGTTCCCGCTTGAGTTCTTGAGGGCCAACTGCATGTGCGCCCAGTGCCGTGGGCTGCGTGACCAGGGCCAGCCGGCCTGGGCGACCACGGGCGGCACGCTCGAGGTGGAGTCGGCACGCCAGGTCGGCAACTGGGGGCTGAACCTCCACTGGAACGACGG
>DATACM010000486.1:0-2589 GCA_036259055.1 Acidimicrobiales bacterium
GCCCTCTTCCTGGGTGCGGCCATGAGCATCACCGCCTTCCCGGTGCTGGCCCGGATCCTGACCGACCGGGGTCTCTACAAGACCCGGATCGGCACGGTGGCCCTCACCGTGGGGGCGGTCGACGACGTCACCGCCTGGTGCATGCTCGCCGTCGTCATCACCGTCGCCCGGGAGAGCGGGATCGGGCAGTCCCTGCTCAGCATCGGGATCCTGATGGTCTTCATCGCCTTCATGCTGAAGGCCGTCCGGCCAGTGATGAGCCGGGTCTCCCAGTACTACGAGCGCCGCGGAGCGCTCAGCGGGACCTTCCTCGCCGCCCTCTTCCTCGGCCTGCTGGGCAGCGCTCTCATCACCGACCGCCTCCACATCCACGTGATCTTCGGGGCGTTCCTGTTCGGGGCGATCATGCCCCACGACTCGGGGTTCGTGCGCGACCTCACCGAGAAGCTCGAGGACTTCTCGGTTGTCTTCCTGTTGCCCTTCTTCTTCACGTTCAGCGGCATCCGCACCGACATCTTCAGCATCGGCGGCGACGTCACGAAGTGGCTGATGACCATCGCCATCCTGGCCGTGGCGATCCTGGGCAAGTGGGGGGCGTCGAAGCTGGCCGCCCGGTTCGTGGGCCTGGAGTGGCGGGAGGCGGGGGCGTTGGGCGTGCTCGTCAACTGCCGCGGCCTCACCGAGCTGATCATCCTCAACATCGGCCTGCAGCTCGGCGTCCTGTCGCCGGGCATCTTCGCCATGCTCGTGATCATGGCCGTGGTCACAACATTGATGACCGAGCCCGCCCTCACGATCTACTACCCGCGCGAGGCCCAGCGCCGGATGATCAGGGAGGAGACCGGCGCCGCCCCCGAGGGGGAGGAGGACGACGAGGACAAGGCCCGAAAGATCCTCGTGGCCGTGGGCAACAACGAGCTGGCCCGGGAGCTCACCCAGGTGGCGACCGTCGTCGCCGGTCAGGGGGCGAACGGAAAGGACGGGGACGCAGAAGAAGATGAGGAGGGCGAGCGCCCAGGTGCGGAGATCACTCTCCTGCGCGTCGTCAACCTCTCGGGCACCGAGGTGAGCCACGCCCCCAAGGTGCAGGACTCCATGCTCCAGGACGCCGTCGACCTGGTCCGGCCGCTCCGGGAGGTGGTGGAGGAGGCCGGCTTCTCGGCCAATCCGCTCGCCATCGCCGGCGGCCACGTCGGCGAGACCATCGCCCGAGTGGCCAACGAGCTCGACGTCGACCTGGTGCTGATGGGCTACCACGAGCCACTGTTCGGCCAGCAGCTGCTCGGAGGGGTGGTGGGCGAAGTCCTGCGCGATGCCCGTGCCGACGTCGCCGTGCTCGTCGACCCGGCGGGGCCCCGCCGCCTGGGCCTGGAGGACGGGGGGCGAGTCCTGGTCCCGTACGGGGGGACGTTCCACGAGCAGGTGGGCCTCGACCTCGCCCTCCGGCTGGCCCGGTCCACCGGCGCGGGCCTGACCCTGCTGAACGCCGGGGACGGCGAGGCCGAGGAGAAGGCCACCCAGGCCGAGGAGGGCACCGACTTCCCCATCGACCGGGTGCGCGTGCAGGGCGACGTCACCGAGGAGCTCGTCCGGCGAGCCCCGGAGTTCGACCTGCTGGTGCTCGGTGTGGGTGACCGGTGGGCAACCCAGCAGGAGACGCTGGCCTCCGTCCGGGAGGAGGTCATGGAGAAGGCGGGCAAGCCTTACCTCCTCGTCCGTCGGTTCGGGGGCCGGCGCGACACCATGCGTCGGAGGTGGGCGCAGTTGAAGCGGGCACCGGCAGTCCTGGCCGATGTGTACCGCGGCGACGGAGAGGAGAAGTCCTCCGCCGGCCAAGCCGGCGAGGACACTCGGCAACGCCTCAGCAAAGACGACGCCTGAGCGCTTCAGGCGACGCGCCTCAGCGGTAGCAGGCGCCTCCGAGCACCAGGCGGGACCCCGGTCCCACCCCGAGAGTGGGGAGGGCGCCCTTGGGCACCTCCAGGGCGAACCGGTAGGGGCCGCGGGCGCCGTAGGTGGGGCAGGACGGCTGGTCGAGGCAGGGCTCCATGTCGGCGGCCGAGACGAAGGCGCCCGAGGAGTCGAACCAGGCGATCGACAGGGGGAGCGGCGTGTTCTTCATCCAGAAGGACCCGGTCGTGTCCGCCTCGAAGCGGAAGATCATGCCGTCGTAGCCGGCCAGGTCGGTCCGCCCCATGAGGCCCCGCTCCCTCTGCTCGGGGGTGTCGGCCAGCAGGGCGCAGCGCTGGGCCGAGGAGGCGGGGGAGCCCTCCACCCGGAACCCGATCTGGCCGAACCCGTCGACGGACGGGGGCGCAGTCGGCTGGTCGGCGAAGTAGGGATCGGCGGGATGGTTGGCGCCGAGGACGAAGACGCCGGCTACGACGACGATCACCGCGACGGTCCCGACCCACGGGAGCCAGCCCCGACGGCGGGCTCGTCGGGTGTCCCCGGTGCTCTCGGTCAAGCCGAACGGTCGGTGGGGGTGAGGGCGCGGGCCACGTCGTCGCTCGCGTGGTAGCTCTCCGCCTCCGACGGGAACCGCCCGGCCGCCACGTCGGCCGCGAAGGCGGAGACGGCGGTCACCGC
>DATACM010000487.1:0-1659 GCA_036259055.1 Acidimicrobiales bacterium
GCGGGCCAGAGTGGCCTAGGAGCGCTGCCCGCCGGCTGGTCGGCCGAAGAGTGGGACGCAACGGTGGACGAGCTTGTGGCCCGCTCCGCGGCCGCCTCCGGCGTGCCTCTGGAGATCGAGGATGAGGGGTGCCTGGCGGCAGTTGCTCGACTCCTCGACGGGAGCCGGTGGTGAACGGCCGGCCCGTCGATCGGTTGTTGGCGGGTCTCGCCAACGTCGCTCTGGCGAGAGCTGGTCGGCACTGTGCCCGCTCCACGATGACCGGGAGCCGTCGGTGAGCATCGCCGAGGGCGAGGACGACCGCCGAGTGCTTGTGCGGTGCGACGCCGGCTGCCGGACAGAGGAGGTCGTCGCCTCACTCGGCTTCACGATGGCAGATCTGTTCGACGGCGCCGCCCCTTCCTTGTGGGGTTGATCCCGTTCGCCGGACAGTCTGATTATGCGGCTTGGGCCGCCATGGGGTGGTGGACCTTTCGGGCTTCGTACTCGGCGGGCGTGAGGTAGCCCAGCGAGGAGTGCAGCCGTCGGCGGTTGTAGAAGCCCTCGATGTACTCGAAGATCGCCCGTCGGGCCTGGGCCCTCGTGGGCCAGGACTGCCGGTCGACGAGCTCGAGCTTCAACGAGGAGAAGAAGCTCTCGGCCACGGAGTTGTCCCAGCACTGACGGGGCCGGGAGAGGGACTGGGTCATCTGGTGCTGGGCGAGCAGGTCGGTGAAGGCGGCCGATGTGTACTGCGTGCCGCGGTCGGAGTGGAAGATGAGCCCCGGTGCGGGACAGCGAGCGTCGACGGCCATGCCCAGCGCGTCGCACACCAGCTCGGCCCGCATGTGCTCCGCCATGGCCCAGCCGACGACGCGCCGGGAGGCGAGGTCGATCACCGTGGCCAGATACAGCCACCCCTCCCAGGTCCAGACGTAGGTGATGTCGCTTACGTAGATGCGGTCCACCTCGACGGTCCCGGGGCCGAAGGCCCGCTTCACCAGATCCACGGCGGCCACCTCGGGATCAGAGACCGTCGTGGTCGTCCATCGCCGCCGACACCGCCCCACCAGCCCCTTCTGGCGCATGATGCGGGCTACCCGCTTGCGGCTGACGCAGACGCCCTCCCGGCGCAGCGCCCGGTGGACACGGGGCCAGCCGTAGGTGCCGCGGGACTCGTCGAAGATGGCCTGGATGCGCCGGCCCAGCTCCTCGTCGGCGAGCTGGCGGGCGGTGGGCAGGTGGCGGTGCCAGTCGTAGAAGGCGGACGTGGAGACCTCGAGCAGCTCGCACGCCTTGGTGACGTTGCGGCGCTGCGCCTTCTCCGCCTCGACGAACCTGTAGCGGTTCACCGGGTCTCCCGGGCGAAGAAAGCCACCGCACGCTTGAGGATGTCGCGCTCCTCGCGCGTCTCCCGCAGCTCCTTGCGCAGCTGGGCCAGCTCGGCCCGCTCGGCGGTGGTGAGGCCGTCAGCGCGTGCTCCTTCGTCGCGCTCGGCCTGCTTGACCCACTCCCGCACGGCCGTCTCGGTGAGGTCCATCTCCCGGGCCACGCCTCCGGCGGTCTTGCCCCGCTGACGAACCAGCGCGACCACCTCCGCCTTGAACTCCGGGGTGAACGACCGACGCCGGCGGGGCTTCTTGCCTGCCATCGTCTCCATTGTGGACATCCTTTCCGGCG
>DATACM010000488.1:0-2162 GCA_036259055.1 Acidimicrobiales bacterium
GCGGCGGTGGCCCTGTTGGCGTCGCTCCTCACCTGGGACGGGCCGGCGCGTGCCGTCGTGCCCGGCCTCAACGGCAAGCTCGCCTGCGTCCGTGAGCTGCTCCCGTCGCGGAATCTCGAGATCCAGACGATCAACCCCGACGGCACCGACCAGCGCAACCTCACCAACACCGAGGCGTGGGACTACAACCCGGCCTGGTCCCCCGACGGGCTGACGATCCTCTTCGAGAGCGAGCGACTCAGCCCGCCGGTTTCGGAGCTGTGGGCCATGAACGCCGACGGCAGCAACCCCCGGCCGCTGATCGTCAACGGCCCCCCGTTCGACCGGCCCTTCGCCTACCACCCCGACGGCTCCCAGGTCGTCTTCCAGAGCAACCGGGACGGCAACACCGAGATCTACAAGATGAACGCCGACGCCAGCGGGCAGACGAACCTGTCGAGGCACCCGGCGGCCGACGCCAACGCCGACTGGTCGCCCGACGGCACGCGGATCGCCTGGGACAGCGCCCGCAGCGGCAACCGCGAGATCTGGACCATGGACCCCTTCGGCAACAACCTGGTCCAGCTCACGAACTTCCCCGGCGAGGACAGCGGGCCCAAGTGGTCGCCCGACGGCTCGCAGATCGCCTTCCAGCGCAACGTCAACGGCAACTTCGACATCTTCGTCATGAACGCCGACGGCACCAACGTGCGCAACCTCACCAATCACCCCAACCGGGAGACGTTCGCCGCCTGGTCGCCCGACGGCACCGAGATCGCCTTCACCAGCTACCGCGACGAGCCGCTGCCGTTCGGCGAGGTGTACATCATGCGGGCGTCGGACGGGGCCAACGTGCGGCGGATCACGTTCACCCCTGGGTTCGACGGGCGCTGCGACTGGCAGCGCATCTGCACGATCACGGGCAGCGGGGACATCGCCGGCACGCCCGGCGACGACGTCATCTGCGGCTCCCCGGGCGCCGACCGGATCGCCGGGGGCGGTGGGAACGACCACATCTCCGGCTTCGGCGGCGACGACCAGATCTCCGGAGGCCCGGGGAACGACATCATCTTCGGCGGTCTGGGCAACGACAGCATCACCGGTGGGCGTGACGCCGACTTCCTCTCGGCTGGCCCGGGCGCCGACCGGATCGTGGCCGACGCCGCCGAGCGGGTCGACCCTGGCGCCGGCGCCGATCGGTGCTCCGTCGGAGGGGTGGGGACCTGTCCTCCGCGGCTGTCGTGAGCCAACCGCACGACTGGCGCTGGCACCGGGCGTCTTGGGGCCTCGGGGCCTGTGCCAGACTCGCGTCGAAGGAGAGGTGACCGAGCGGCCGAAGGTGATCGCCTGCTAAGCGATTAGGGGGCGTTGAGCTCCCTCGAGGGTTCAAATCCCTCCCTCTCCGCCAGTCCCGAGCGGGACCAGCCGCTCCCGCCGGGGGTCGACGTCGCCTCGAGCCGTCGGGACAGGTCCTGCACGAGGGCCTCGACGCCGGTCCTCGTGTGAGTGAGGAGATCGACGGCATCTCGCCTCGCTGCCGCGAGGATGGCGTCGGCCTCCTCTTCGGCCTTGGCGCGAAGGGCTCGAGCGAGCTCCAGCTCCTGGCGGGCCGCGTCGACCGCCCGCGACACGGTCTCGAAGAGCTCGTCCGCCTGTCGCCCGATCGCCGCTCGCGCTTCGGCGAAGCGGGCATCGAGGTCGAGGCCGGCGGCAGGGTGGTCGTCGGTCATCTCGTTCACGAAGGCGTCCTCCCTCTGGTCGTCGGATTGCAGGTGGCCCGCCACCTCGGCCTCTCTTCTCTGGCGCGCCCACCGCGATAGCCCCCGGCCCGCACGCACCGCGGAAAGCAGCAGCGTCAGGCTGACGCCCACGAGCGGCAGCACGAGGGCGGCGGTCTCGAGGACGGGAGTGAGCAGTGCCACGACGCCTCCTCCGTCGATCGCCTCCCCGAGCTGTCGGATCTCTCTGCTCACCGAATCGGCCGCCGTCGCCGACCACTGCGGCAGGTGCGCGGCGAGAAGGACGAGGCTCGCGGTCAGGGTGGGGATCGTCACGGCGACCCAGAGGGTGACGATCCGACGGGCACGTCGCCCGAGGTTGGCGACAGCGGGGTCGGGCGCCCTCCGGGAGACGACGCTCCTCACGATCGGTTTCACGTAGGGAAAGAGGTCGGGGACGCCGAC
>DATACM010000489.1:0-16432 GCA_036259055.1 Acidimicrobiales bacterium
ATAGGGGTCTATCGCACGAAGTTCGGGAGAGGGCGGCGGCCACCCGGCGGCGGACCGTGGGCATCGGCGTGGCCGCCAGCGGCAGGACCCGGCCCCGGTAGCGCACGCCGCCCCACCGCAGGCGGCTGTACACCGCCAGCCACGAGCACACCGCCCGCTCGGCCACCCACAGGGGCGCGAACAGCGAGCACGACGGCGGGAACACCGCGGTCCCGCCCGCCCGCCGGCGCCCCCGCTCGGCCAGGGCCACGGCCAGCGCCGCCCCGAGCATCACCGGTGCCACCCGGCGGCGGCCGAGGGCGGCGAGCGTCGACGGGAGGACGGCCAGCGACGGCACCAGCCGCCAGGGCTGGGCGAAGTCGTCGTAGGCCTGGCGCACCCGCTGGGTGACGAACTGGCGGGTCGTCGGCGGCAGCCGCCGCACGTACAGGTCGAGGGGGCTGGCAACGGTCCCGCCGGCGGCGCGGATCGTGCGCATGAGCTCGAGGTTCTCGAACATGGCGTCGCCGTCGTAGCCGCCCACCTCGAGAAGCAGCGAGCGGCGGACGCCCATGGTGCCTGGGTAGTCCCCCCCGAACGCCCGGTTGAGCAGGGTGCGCGAGGTGTCCCAGCGGGCGTGCCACGGCAGGGGGTCGAAGTAGTTCTGGGGGCGCACCAGATCGAACCGGCCCAGCAGCTCGCTCACCCGCCGGAGGGCGCCTTCGTCCCAGCGCACGTCCTCGTCCGCCATCACGAACCGCTCGTGGGTGGCCCGGTCGAGGGCGGTCATCACCCCGTCGACCTTCCCGTTGCCGAAGGAGTAGCGAGGGTCGGGAGGGATGTGGACCAGCCCGCCTCCGAAGGCGACCCGGTGCATCTCGAAGACCTCGGGCGGCGAACCGTCCACGACGAAGAGCTCCACGAGCGGCGCCACCCCCCGCACGTAGGCGCCCAGCTCGGAGACGTCGTCGGGCTCGTCGTGGCGGAGGGGCAGGACGTAGGTGAGCGGGAGCCGGCCCCCTACGCCGTGGGGCACGGCACCTCGTCGAGCAGGGAGCTGCGGCCCCGGGCCCACGACCCGAGGAGGTGGTCGGTGAAGCGGGTCTCGACGTCCATGATCGCCCGGGCGCCGAAGACGATGTCGGGAGCGAGGGCCGGCTCGGTCGCCGCCAGGCCGGCGGCCATGCGGTCGGCGGCGACGACCGAGTGGCGGGCGTCGGCCTCCACGTGGACGTCGTAGAACCGGCGGGCGTCGGGGCCCAGCCCGAGGCGGGCCAGCGCCCGGCTGTAGCGGGCCATCGGCGTCACCGAGGTCATCTCGAAGATGGCCAGATGGCCGACCAGCGACCCGCGGTGGCGGCGATGCAGGCCGAACAGGGAGACGAGGTTGACGGTGGCCAGGGTCGGGCCGGGGAGACGGTCGAGGTAGGCGCCATAGGCGGGGTCGAGCCCCAGGGCGGCCATCGTGTCGGCGAAGAGGCTGGCGTGCATCTCCGCCTCGACGCCACCGCCGTACTCGTCGGCCTGGATCTCGATGATCGCCGCCTTGGGCCCGCCGGCCAGGCGGGGGATGGCCCAGGTGTGGGGGTCGGCCTCCTTTAGCTGGTACGCCGAGCGGTGGACGGCGAACTCTTGCATCTGCTCGAGCGTCCCTTGCTCGCCCACGTAGGAGGACAGAGAGGGACCGTCGGCGTCGTCGACTATGCGGCGCAGCTCGTCGACGACGTCGCCGTGCCAAGGGGCGGCGCCCACCTGGGAGACCAGCGCCAGCTCGAACAGCGACTCCAGGGTGCGGCGGACGCACAAGAGCCCGGGGTCCCATTCCCACCCCTCGTCCAGGCCGGCGAAGGACCGGTAGTGCAGCTCGTAACAGAGGTAGAGGGCGAGGTGGAAGTCGTCGCCGGAGAGGGCGTCGTCCTCCGCCGGCGGGCATGGGGGCAGCTCGTGGGGCGGCCGCTCCAGATGGGCGACGAGGAAATCGGTCAGCGGCCCCCGGGCGCGCGGCAGTGGCGGGCGGGGGTCAGGCCGCAAGGGCGCGCCGGGGCTCACGGCCGGTTGCCTTCCCGGAGAAAGGTCGCCGTAACCGTCGCCCCGCCCGCCCGCGGTCGACGGAGCCGGCCCTCAGATGGTCCTCGTGACCGGGTTGCTGTCCTTGCTGACCGTGGACGGCGCAACCGGGGTGAGGGTGACCCGGGCGTAGAACTCGTCGGGGTTGGGCACGTTCCCCCGGTCCTCGTCGAGGTCTCCCTTGGGGAAGGTCTTCGTCCAGCGGCGGGACAGCTTGGGCTGGCCGTTGGAGGCGGTGCTGCGGAGGAAGATGGGGCTGACGAACCCGAGGACGTCGTCGGGGCCGGCCTCCTGGGTGTCGCCCACGTTGGTGTCGTCGCCCATCAAGCGGCAGACCTCGACGTAGTGCTGGTTCGAGTTCTGGTCGTAGCTGTCGAAGATGATGTCGTAGCTCACGTCGACGGTTGCCTGGTTGCCCTGGACGTCGATGTTGAGCTTCACCGGTCCGATCGTCGCCATCGCCCATCCTCCCTGGCGCTGTGGTGCGGTTCTGCGGCCGAGGCTAATGCTCGGTCCTCCGCTGGCGACAGGCGGTCGATATTCCGCCCTTCGATGTCACACACCCGTGGGACGATGGCCTCGTCATGAGCGCCATCGAGACCAGGGCCCTGCGCAAGGAGTTCCCCGGCGGCGTCGTCGCCGTCGAGGGCATCGACCTGGGCGTGGCCGAGGGCCTGGTCTTCGGCTTCCTGGGGCCCAACGGGGCCGGGAAGTCCACCACCGTGCGCATGCTCACCACGCTGCTGCGCCCGACGTCGGGGCAGGCGTCGGTGGCCGGTCTCGACGTCGTCGCCGACGCCCACCAGGTCCGGCGTCGCATCGGGGTGGCGCTGCAGGACGCGGGGCTCGACGGGATGGCCACGGGTCGGGAGCTGCTCGTGCTCCAGGCCCGCCTCCACGGCCTGTCCGGCCTAGCGCCTGCCCGCCGGGCGGCCGAGCTCCTCGAGCTGGTCGGGCTGACGGAGGCGGCCGACCGCCTGGTGAAGACCTACTCCGGGGGCATGAAGCGGCGCCTCGACCTGGCCAGCGCCCTCGTCCACGGTCCGCGCGTGCTCTTCCTCGACGAGCCCACCGCGGGGCTCGACCCGGCCAGCCGGGAGGCGGTGTGGGAGGAGGTGCAGCGTCTCAACCGCGACGACGGGATCACGGTGTTCCTCACCACCCAGTACCTGGAGGAGGCCGACCGCATGGCCCACCAGCTGGCCATCATCGACCAGGGCCGCATCGTCGCCGAAGGGAGCCCGCACCAGCTCAAGCGCTCGGTGGGCGCAGACATGGTCACCGTGGAGGTCCCCGCCGACAAGGTGCCGGCGGCCCGCCGGGCACTGGCGGCGTGCGAGGGCGTCGTCGACGCCCGGGCCGAGGGGTCGGGCATCACGCTCTTCGTCAGCGACGGCACCAAGGCGGCGGCCGAGGCGATCCGCCTGCTCGACCGGGCCGGCATCGGCGTCAGCTCGGTGTCGGTCTCGGCGCCGACCCTCGACGAGGTGTTCCTGCGGGCGACCGGCTTCCGGCTGGAGGGCGCCGGCGCCGGCGAGACCGGGGAGGCGGCGTGATGGCGGGCACCGTCGAGGCGCGGCCGCGGCCGGCGCAGCTGCCCCCGTGGGACCCGTTCCGCGAGGCGCTGCGGGCCACGTTCTTCCTGGGTCTCCGCGAGGTCCGCATCGTGCTGCGCAGCGCGGCGGTGGTCATCCCCAACCTCTTGGTTCCCGTCCTGTTCTTCTTCGTCATCGTGGGGTCGTTGGAGAACATCGCCGAGCGGTCGGGCGTGGCGAACTACAAGGCGTTCCAGGTGCCCGTCGTCATCATGTTCGCCGTCACCGGCGGGAGCGCCGGGATGAACCTGGTCGTCGACATCGAGAGCGGCTACTTCGACAAGCTGCTGCTCACCCCGGCGAACCGGCTGGCCATCCTCCTCGGTGCCATGGGGGCGGACTTCGTGCGGGTCCTCGTGCAAGGCCTCTTCGTGGTCGTCATCGCCATGGTGGCGGGGACGGAGATCGCCACCGGCGTGCCCGGCGCCATCGTGCTGGCCGCCATCGCCAGCCTGTGGGGCCTGGCCTACTCGGCCATCGGCTTCGCCATCGCCCTCAAGACGGGCAGCCCTCAGGCCACCATGAACACCTGGATCTTCCAGATCCCGCTGGTGTTCCTGTCGACCGCGTTCGCGCCCCTCGACGCGCTCAGCGGGTGGCTCAAGGCGGTGGCCACCTACAACCCGGTCACCTACTTCTTCAGGGGGCTGCGCTCGCTGGCCATGGTGGGGTGGGACGCCAGCGAGATAGGCGTCGCCCTGCTCACCGCCGGCGGCTTCGGGGCGGTGACGATCAGCATCGCCTTCCTCGCCCTGCGCGGCCGGGCCAAAGGCTGATCACCGCACGGTCACGCAGCCGTTGGCGTCCGCCGTGGCCGTTCCCGCCGGGCGGCCGTTGATCGTGATGCGGACGGTCTGGCCGGGGCGGTAGCCGCAGGCGGGGCCGTAGCGGGGCGAGGCGGCGGGGGCCGAGCGGGCGCTCGAGGGTGCCGGCGGAGCGGTCTGCGGCGGAGCGGTCTGCGGCGGCTCGGTCGGGGCCGGCTCGGTCGGGGGTGGCTCGGTCGGCGGGGGGGCGGTGACCGGCGCGGCCACCGTGGTGGGCGGGGCGGTCGCCGGGACGGTGGTCGGCGCGGCGACCGTCGTCGGAGGAGCGGAGACGGCGGGCTGGGGGTTCGCCGCCATCTGGTCACCAGTGTCGGTCGTCGTCTCGTCCTTCAGCAGGCCGAACGCCGTCAGCCCGGCGAGGAAGAGGAAGAAACCGAGGGGCGCGGCAGCCCAGCGCAGCCAGTTGACGAAGCGGCTCACGCGGGACTCGACCGGTCGCCCCGTCTCGAGGCGGAGCTCGCGGCTGGCGTCGCTGAACACCGACGACTCCTCCGACGGCCGGGGAGGCGGCGGCACCGCGCCCAGCGCCCCTCCCAGCGTCTCGGGGACGGAGACGTCGTCCGGTGTCTCCTCGTCGGTCATCGACGGCCAAGGTAGCGACGGCGGCCGCCGCCCGCTCGCGCCGGTTGGGTGCCGGGGCGGCACGTGACCTTGACCGGGCATCATGCTGCTCTGATGATGGTGCCGGCGTTCACTGTCGGAGGACCACCGATGACCCGAGAGCTGGGCAACCGGGGGCGGTGACGGTTCACGCCTGGGCGAGGTCTGCGGCGCGCCGCGTGTTGGACCGGCTCCCGGCATCGGTTCGTCTGCGCATACGAGGGAGTCGCGACGTCTTCCGTGGGCTCGTCGAGCTCAAGCGCAATCAGGCGATGCTCGCGACCCGTATCGCCTTGCTCGAGGAGACCGCCGGTAAGACCGCGAGGTCAGGCGACGACCCTCCCGACCCGAACTTTCCTCAGGGAGTGCGGTCACGCGTGTGCACGGAGTCGCAGTTGCGAGAGCCCTGGTTCACGGACTGGTGCACGCTCTTGGGAGAGAAACCGCGTGCGCACCGAAAACTCTGGGAGCGCGCCTACATCGCCCACGTGCTCGACACGCTGAACCTGCTGCGACCGGGCACTCGAGGGCTGGGCTTCGGGGTCGGGCGGGAGGCGCTCGTCGCCCTCTTCGCCGGTCGGGGCTGTCACATCCTCGCCACCGACCTGCCGCCGACCGGGAAGCACGCCCGCGTCTGGCGCAACAGCGGCCAGTACGGCGACGGCCTCGAGGGCCTGAGACGCGACTCGCTCTGTGACCCCGAGCGCTTCGGTGACCTGGTTCGCTGGCGCGCGGTCGACATGCGGGCGATCCCCGGTGACCTCACAGAGTTCGACTTCTGCTGGTCGGCGTGCTCGTTGGAGCATCTGGGCTCCCTGGAAGCCGGGATGCGCTTCGTCGAGAGCTCGCTTGCGACCCTCGCGCCGGGGGGGATCGCCGTTCACACCACCGAGTTCAACGTCGGCTCCGACGGCGAGACGATGGCCAGCGGGCCAACCGTCCTGTACCGCAAGCAGGACGTTCTGTCCCTGGCGGCGAGCTTGGAGGGCGCCGGTCACCAGGTCGCCGCCCTCGCTCTCGACCCGGGAGAAGGCGTGCTCGATCAGTACGTCGATGTCCCTCCGTACTCCCAGGAGCCGCATCTTCGTGTGTCGTGCGGGAGCTTCGTGACGACCTCGCTCGCCCTCGTGATCCGCGCCGCGCGCTCGCGAGGGCGGTGACCACGACCGTCCACATCGTCGAGCCCGGCGGCTGGGGAGGCGTCTACCAGCACGCCGCGGCCCTGGCCGGCGCGCTCGCAGAGGCGGGGGCGGCGGTGGCGTTCCATACTGCCGCCGACGCCGAGGACGTCCCGCTGCCGGGCGCAGTGGCCCGACGGAGCTGCTTCTGGCGTCTCTCGTGGGTGAGGCCGCGAGCCCTCCGCCGTCTCGCCGTCGCCGCCGCCTGGCTCGGTGCCGGTGTGCCGCGCTGCCTGGCATGCGTCCGGTCGGGCGACGTCGTCCATATCGAGGGTCGCCTCTTCCCGGTGCTCCTGGCCCCCTTGGCGGTTGGCGCCCGGTTGCGGCGTTGCTCGGTCGGCTTCAGCCCGCACACGACGTTCTCCCGCCGCCCAGCGAGGTCGGCGGGACCCGCCGACGAGCGGCTCGTGCGATGGCTGGCGCGCTACGCCGACGTGGTGTTCGCCTTCTCGGACCGGGATCGGGCGGTCATGGAGGGGTGGGGAGCCAAACCGAGACGAGTGCCGCTGGTGATCGGTCACTGGGCCCTCAGGCCGGAGCCGGGCCTTGTCGAGACGTGGCGGCGCCGTTGGCGCTCGGCGACGGAACCGGATCGGCCGGTCGTCCTGTTCGCGGGCCAGGTGCGGCCGGACAAGGGCCTCGACCTGGCGGTGGCGGCCGCCGCCCGATGGCGGGCCGGGCTCCTTGCCGTCGTGGGCGAGGACCTCGGAGCTCTGGCCGGCGCCGTCGAGGAGGCGAGGAGGCGGGGGGTCGAGCTGGTGGTCGACGAGGGGTACCAGCCGTTGCCGCAGTTGGTGGCCGCCGTCGCCGCCGCCGACGTCGTGATCTGCCCCTACCGGGCGGCGGGCACGAGCGGGGTGCTGGCGCTGGCCGCCGCCCTCGGACGCCCGACGGTTGCCACCGACGTGGGCGGGTCGTCGGAGCTGGCCACCGTCACCGTGCCCCCCGGCGACCCCGACGCCCTGGCCGCAGCCGTCGACGAGGCGCTGTCGGGCGATCCGTGCCCGCCTTCGCCGCCCCGCCGCGTCGACGTGGCTCGGAGCTACCTGGCCGCGTACGGCGTCGCCGCCGGGGCGTAGGGCCTAGCCGGCGGAGCGGCGGAGCTGGTCGAGGACGACGGGATCGACCTTGCCGTCGTGCCACCGCTCCTCGAAGTTCTCCCTGCCCATCCAGTCGTAGAGGTCGCGGGCGACGTCGCCCGAGTCGTAGCCGGCACGGGAAAGGAGCGGGCGCAGCTCCTCGGCGAGCGGGTCGTCGAGGGGCAGCAGCTCCTCGTCGGGCGTGCTGCCGAAGTAGAGCTCGTGCAGGCCGAGCATCCGCTCGAGGTCGTCGAGGGGCTCGGGGGAGTCGTCGCAGCGCAGGTCGACAGCGACGTCGGAGAGCCCGCCGTAGCCGCCGCCCGGCGACACCACGAGCAGGGCGGCGGCCTGCTTGCCCCGCGGGTCGCCGCCGGCATCCTGCCCAGCCCGCAGGGCGGCGAGCAGCCGGCGGGCGAGGGGTGCGTCTCGATCGGAGCTGCGCCAGGCGTCGACCATGGCGTCGACCACCTCGGGCCCCACAAGCATGTTGCCCTGGGCGGCGAACGAACCCTCGGGGCCCTTTCCGGTCTGCCCGCCCGCCCACGCCTGGACCCGGCTGCCGGTGAACGTCGCCGTCCCGCCACGGGCGTCGACGACGCCGGCCTGACGCTCCTCGCGTTTCGGGTCGTCGTCGAAGAAGGTCCGCAGGAGCTGCTCGGCCGACTGTCCGCCGCGCAGGAGCTCGAGGCCCTCGGTGCGCAGCGCCAGGTTCCCGTACGCCTGGGTGGCCAGCGCGCCAGCGCCGACCGCGGCGGCGGGGACGTAGGCACCGGCGGCCAGGAACTTGCTGGCGACCGCCACCCCCAGCTCCGACCCGTCCGGGCTGCGACCGGCGATCGAGAAGGTCATGACACAGCATCCCTCGAACCGCCGTCACCCGAGCTGTGACGCCCGCCCGGGCGCTTGACCCTTCACACCCCGTCCGGTAGACCGGCGCCGAGGAGACGGAGCGGCGGGTGAGGCGAGGCGTCTTGAGCAAGGCCGACCTGGGGCCCCAGACCGTCGAGATGACCGTCGTGGCACAGGACCCGACCGTGCGCACCGCGGCAGGCAGGATCCTCACTGCTCGGGTGCGGGTTCCCGCCCAACGGCTCGAGCCCGGCCCGACCTCGGCCCGGTTCCGCACCGTCGACTACGACGCCACGATCGGCGAGCTCGGCGACGCCGCCGTGCTGACCGAGGTCGACGACCACGGGCAGGTCGTTTATCGGGACGCGTACAGGAGGATCTCGGACAGGCAGATCCTCGAGGATCCGGTCTTCCACGCCCAGAACGTCTTTGCCATCGCAGCGCGCACGCTCGCCGCTTTCGAGTCGGCGCTGGGACGGCGCCTGCCGTGGTCGTTCGGCGGGCACCAGCTCTACCTCGTGCCCCATGCCTTCGCCGAGGCCAACGCCTACTACTCGGACGACGACCGCGCCCTGCTGTTCGGCTACTTCGATGCACGCGGCGAACGGGTCTTCACCTGCCTGTCCCACGACGTGGTGGCCCACGAGACCGCCCACGCCGTGCTCGACGGCCTGCGACACCGGTTCCTGGAGCCCAGCCTCCCCGACCAGGCCGCCTTCCACGAGGCGATGGCCGACATCGTCGCCCTCCTGTCGGTGTTCTCGGTCAAGGAGGTCGTGAACCTGACGCTGGGCGAACCCGACGGGGCGGGCCGCATCGACGCGGCCGCGGTCAGCCCCGGGGCGATCCGCCGGAGCCTTCCCTTGGTGCTGGCCGAGCAGATGGGCGGAGCGCTCCTTCAGACCAGAGGCGGCCTCCGGCGTTCGGCCGGCCTCCGGCCCCCGGCGGACTGGCGGAAGCTGCCGGAGTGGGAGGAGCCGCATCGCCGCGGTGAGGTGCTCGTCGCCGCGGTGCTGGACACCCTCGTCGCTCTCTGGGTCGACCGGGTCAAGCCGTTGATCCGCAACGGCGAGCTCGATCGCGACCGGGCCGGCGAAGAGGGAGCCAAGTCGGCCTCGCACCTGCTGGGGATGACGATCCGCGCCATCGACTATCTCCCGCCGGTCGACTTCGCCTTCGGGGACTTCCTCGAGGCGATCCTCCGGGCCGACGCCGAGCTGGCACCCGACGACCCTCACGGGTACCGGGTGGCCCTGCGCAAGAGCTTCGAGCGCCTGGGCATCCACCGCCCGCCGCCGGACCGCGTCGTCGACCTGGCCACCGTGCCCACCGCCCCCCGGTACCACGGCCTCAACTTCGCCGCCATGCGCACGGACGTCGACGAGGTGTTCCGCTTCATCTGGGAGAACGCCGATTGGCTCGAGCTCGACCCCCGCTACTACACCCGCGTCGAGTCGGTGCGCCCGGCGGTCCGGGTCGGGCCCGACGGCTTGGTCGCCAACGAGGCGGTGGCCGATTACATCCAGCTGCTCGAGGTGACCGCCGACGAGTTCGTCGGGCTGGCCTCCCAGTGGGCGAAGGCTCGCGGCGAGGACGCCCGCATCGAGCGCCACGCGCTCCTGAAGCCGGACACACGGGTGCAGCTCGTCGGCGGAGGGACGCTCGTCTTCGACCAGTTCGGACGGGCCAAGTACCACATCCGCAAGCCGCTGGAGGACTGGCGGCGCCAGGCCCGCCGCCTCGACTACCTCGCCCGGACGGGGATGTTCGACTCGGCGCGGCGGGTCGGGTTCTCGACGAGGGCGGCGAGGGGGCAGCGCTTCGCCGCCCTGCATCTCCCGGCTGCCCGCAGCGGGGAGGAGTGGTAACGGTGGCAGCCGGCGCCAAGCCCGAGCACGTCACCGTGCGCATGTACCAGGTCGGCTTCGGCGACTGCTTCCTCGCGAGCTTCACGTACGCCCGGCCGCTGGCCGACGGGCGCCGCGAGCGGCACGTGCTGATCGACTTCGGCAGCACCCATGCTCCGCACCATCAGAAGCTCGACTGGGCCGCCATCGCCCGCCGGGTCGCCGACGACTGCGGCGGCAAGCTCGACGTGGTGGTCGTCACCCATCGCCACAAGGACCACCTGTCGGGCTTCGCCAACGACGAGGCCGCCGCCATCGTCGACGAGCTCGCCCCGGGGCTCATCGTCCGGCCGTGGACGGAGGACCCCGAGCTCGCGGCCACGGCGACCGGGCCCCTGGGCGCGGGGTCGCGCCAGCTGCTCGCCGGCCTGGCCAAGGGCCAGGAGTTCGCCAACGACCTGGCCCGCGCCTTCGACGCCCGGGCGCGTGGCCTGCCCGGCCACGTGCGGCAGCTGGCGGAGGACCAGCTCAAGAACGCCGAGGCGGTCGAGCGACTGCAGCGGTGGGCGGCCGATCACGACGGCGAGTACCTCCACGCCGGGATGCGCTCCAAGATCGAGCAGGTCGTCCCCGGCGTGAGCGCCGAGGTGCTCGGCCCTCCCACCGTCGACCAGTTCCCCGACGTGGTCAACGCCCGGGCCCGCGACCCCGAGTACTGGATGCTCTACCAGGGGCTCGTGACGTCCGGGCTCCCGGCGACGATGCTGGGGGGCGGCCACGACGAAGACGACGAGGAAGAGAACGAGTGGCTGGCGCTGCCGGCGACGCACGACCGGGTACCTGCCCTGGACATCCCGCCCGGACCGGCGCGCTGGCTGGCCGAACGGCTCCAGGGCCAGCAGGTGCACTCGCTGCAGCGCATCGTGCGCAGCCTCGACGACGCCCTCAACAACACGAGCCTGATCCTGCTGTTGACCGTCGGGAACAGGCGACTCCTGTTCCCCGGCGACGCCCAGATCGAGAACTGGCGCTTCACCCTCGACCGCATCCCGAAGGACAGGAAGCTCAAGAACCGGCTGCAGAGCGTGGACCTCTACAAGGTGGGCCACCACGGGAGCCGCAACGCCTCGCCGCGGTCGCTCCTCAAGCTCTGGGGCGGGGACAAGCGTCTGGTGTCGCTCATGTCGACGAGCCCCGGCGTGCACGGCAAGTCCGAGGAGACGGCCGTGCCGCGGGCGACTCTGGTCGCCGCCCTGGAGGAGGGCACCCGTCTCTTCAGCACCGAGGACCTCGGACCGATCGAGGCCGTCACCGTCGAGGCGGACACCGCCGGCAAGGAGGGCTTCGTTCCCACCCCGCCCTCCTGAGGGCGTGAGGAGCGGGAGCGTCTGCTGAGGTCGGCGCCCCGTGACCGTCTCACTTGAGGCCGCGGGCGACGACCATGGGCTGCTCGACCACGGTCGCCCCGCCTACCACGTACGGCTGCCAGCCCTCGACCACCTGGCGCTCCACCGCCTGCCGGGCTGCCTCGGACGCCTGAGCCACGAACGGCGCCATGGGGGTGAGGTTGACGTACTGCCACAGGAACTCGGCCGGCGGCGGGAGGCGCAGGGTCACCGTCGACACCGTCGCCGAGACGTCTTGGAGACCCGCTTCCTGCAGGAGGGTCGCCACGGCATCGGGGGCGTGCATGGAGAACACCGCCCGCACGAAGCCGCCCAGTTCGGAGTTGATGTGGTCCACGATGGCCTGCTCCATGAGGGCGAAGACGGGTTGGATCGCTCCCGGCGTGTTGACGGCGACCCGTCCACCGGGAACGAGCACGCGGCGCATCTCGGCCACCGCCGCCGGGCGGTCGGCCATGAACATGAGGCCCATCTGGCACAGCACGGCGTCGTAGGCGTCGTCGGCGAACGGGAGGGACGTGGCGTCGCCGACGTGCCAGTCGATGGGTGGAGTGGCGGGAGCGAGGACGGTCCTGGCCACCTCGATCATGTCCGGGGCAATGTCGATCCCTGTGACCGACCCCGCCGGCCCGACCCGCTCGGCGGCCAGGCGGGCGATCACCCCCGTGCCACAGGCGACGTCGAGGACGCGCTCTCCGGGCTGGAGGTCAGCCGTCGCCAGCAGTTCACCCGAGACGGGGGTGGCGATGGCCGGCACGAAGTGGCGCTGGTAGTTCTCGGCCGCAGTCCCCGTGAAGGTGCGGTACGAGACGGTGCTCATGGGTCCCTCCTCACTTGCTCTGCGATGGGGACACCATGACGGACGCGCCCGGCGGGGACATCGCCCGGACACCCCATTTCCCGTTCGACGGGCGTGGGGCGAACGCCCCATCGGTCAGGACGCCGGCGACACCGGCCTCACAGGAGGTCGTGCTCGTAGGCGTAGGCGGTGGCCGCGGCCCGGCTCGTCACGCCCAGCTTGGCGAAGATGTTCTCCAGGTGACGCCCGACGGTGTGCTCGCTGATGGTCAATGCGGAGGCGATCTCCCGGTTGGTCTCGCCCGCCGCCACCCGGGCCAGCACCTCCCGCTCCCGCGTGGACAGCCCCGCTCGCCTGCCGGCGCCCGGAACACCCACGCCGCCGACGACCAGGCCCCTGGTCAGGGTGGTCAGCCGGTCGAGGTCCGGGAGGGCGCCGAGCTCGGTGAAGACGGCGCGGGCTTCGTCGAACTCGAGGGCCGCCGAGGTCCGGTCTCCGAGCGCTGTACAGGCCAAGCCGAGCAGCACCGCGGCCCGTGCCGCCTCGTAGGGCATCCGCAACGAGCGCCACGCTGTCGCCGCCGCCCGCAGCTCGACCAGCGCGGCGGCGACGCCGCCCTCAGCGACGAGGACCGCTCCGGTGGCCTGGGCGGCCATCGCCCGTAGCACGGGCGACGACGACGTGGACGCGATCGTCGCCAGCTCGTCCGCCGCGCCACGGGCGCCGGCGACGTCGCCGGTGGCCCGCAGGATCTCGACCGCGGCGGCCAGCAGCGCTGGGCGCTGGAGGCGATGGGCCGTCTCGGCCAGCGCCCGGCGGATGGTGGCGGCGGCGTCACCCCCGTCGCCCCGGGCCAGCTGCAGGAGCGCGAGCCCCGGCATCGGGTGGTACCCGTGGCGGCTCGCCTCCCGGTACTCGGCCTCGGCCTCCGCGAACGCGCCGACCAGCCGGTGGAGCTCCGCCTCCTGGTAATGGGCCAGTCCGAGGGCGGGGTGGGGTGGTTCGGTGAGCTGGCGGCAGGCGGCCCGGACGGTGGCGACGGCATCGCCCCATCGTCCCGCCGCCTGCTGGAGCTGCGACCGGTGGACCAGGCACTGACCCCGGTACGGCACCAGGTCGGGCTGGGCGTCACACCAGGCGCTGAGGGCGTCCGTCCATTCCGCGGCCCGCTCGAGGTCGAACAGCTGCATGCATTCGAGGATCACCGCGCAGTACACGATGCCGGCGGTGACAGGCCCCACCTCGCCGGCGGTGACCGAGACCATGACCTCGTCCAGCCGGGCCGTGCCCCGGACGGAGTCGCCCATCCGGATGAGGGCCTGTCCCTCGGCCAGGGTGCCGAAGGCGCGTAGGTCGGCGTCGTGGAAGCGGCGTCCCCATCCGGCGGCCCGGGCGGCCAGTTCGCCCGCGGCCGTCGGATCGACCTCGAGCACGCCGAGGAACCGCGGGATGAGGAGGTACTCGACGCCGGGGCAGTCACGTCCAGCCTCGTCGGCCACACGCTCCCCCCGTGCCAGCCACCCGCCAGCCTGGGCCGTCCGACCCTGGAGCATGAGGACGAGCGCCAGCCAGAACGCGCACCGCACCGACCGGTCGACGTCATCGGCCTCCGAGGCGGCGCGGTGCGCCCCCTCCCAGGCCTCGACGGCGGCGCCGTCTTCCCCGGCGAGATAGGCGCAGACCGCCATCCGCTCCAGGTCGGCGGCGTCGAGGGTGGCCCGCCCGCCGACTGCTGAGAACGCCTCCAACGCTTCTCGCCACGCCCGGCGGGCGAAGGCGGCTCGGGCCCGTTCGACCGAGGGAGCCATGACGACACAGTCTGCAACGGCTGGGGATGGGCCATGACCCGGTACCACATTCCAAACCAGTGGGTGGTTCAGTACCGTTGGGCATGCGAGTCGAGTCAGCGGTGACCTCCGTCTCCTGGATCCCCTCGGAGGCCGTGGAGGGCGTCACCAAGCTGCCCTTCGAGCTCGGCGTCGGGCATTACGACGACCCGCCGCCCGAGGTCATCGACAGTTTGGAACGGCTTCACCGCGCCGGCGCCTTTCGGTTCGCCAACGAGCTCCGGGCCTGGGTCGAGGTCGAAGACAGCCATATCGTCGATCACGGGCACGCCGGGCGGGGGTGGATCAGCTCGACGCTGCTGCGCTTCGGCCCCCTCCGGTTCAGCTTCCAGCCAACTGCGTTCCCCGAGCTGCGCTCGGTGCCGGTGGTCACTGAGCATTCGGTGACGTTCGAGCAGACGACGGGGGGTCGCCCCGGCGTCCCTGCGCCGCGCTTGGTGGAGGGGAAGCCCTATGTACAGCTGGTGGGCCCCATCGTCTGGACCACTTTGCGGCTGACCATTCACGCCGACGGCCGGTCGCAAGGGGAGCTCATCGGTGCAAGCGCGTTTCCTCGTCACTGGGTGTATGACTTCGATGGCCGCCTGGTGGCCAAGTCGGGCCTGACCAACTTCCGTCACTGGTACGCCACGACTCACGGCACCCACAGCCCGTGGGGCGACACCGACTCGCCGGTCGTGGTGACGATGGCGGAGACGGCCCTCGAACGGGAGCTGGCCCGCAACATCATGCGCGGCGGGGAGAAGCCGGACCTCAAGCGACTGTCGGCGGGCAACCTGCTCACCGCCCAAGGCGAACCCGGCGACGAGCTCTACCTCGTTCTCGACGGCGTGCTCGAGGTCCAGGTTGACAGCGAGCGGGTGGCCGAGATCGGACCCGGGGCGTTGGTGGGTGAGCGCGCCGTGCTCGAGGAGGGACGTCGCACCGCCACCGTCCGGGCCCTCACGGACTGCCGCATCGCGGTGGCTCCCACAGAACGCATCGACCGGGAAGCCTTGGCCCGCCTGGCCGTTGGTCACCGACGCGAGATGGGGCACTAGCTTCGCTGCCTCCACGGTGGGGCGTGAGGGTGAGCGGCGAAGGCGCTTGGTGCGGCCGCCTAGACGTCGGCGCGAAAGAGCGCCCAGGTCTCCCGAAGGCCTTTCAGTGCGTGAGTCCCGCGGTGTTCGAACCGGATGCCCGACCCGGCCACGAGGTCCTTGATGGTCCGCGAGACCAGGACTTCCCCGGGCTCCGCGAGGGCGGCGACGCGCGCGGCGACATGGACGGTGACACCGCCGATCTTGCCCGCGATGACCTCTGACTCCCCGGTGTGAAGCCCGGCTCGTACCTCGAGACCGAGGGCCCGCGCCGCGTCGCGAATGGCGCTCGCGCACCGCACCGCCCGGGCGGGCCCGTCGAACGACGCGAACAGCCCGTCGCCCGCCGTGTCGATCTCCTTCCCGTCGAAGCGCTCCAGCTGGCGTCGCGCCGTCGCCAGGTAGGCCTCGAGGAGATCTCGCCAGCCGGCATCGCCGAGGGTGACGACGAGCTCTGTGGAGCCGACGATGTCGGCGAACAGCACCGTGGCCAGCACCCGGTCGACTTGAGGGATGGGACGGGTACCCGTGACGAACGCCTCGATCTCGTCTATCACCGCATCGGCATCGCCGACGAAGAACGGGTGATCGGCCCCGGGCAGCTCCACCAGCTTCGCATCGAGTATGTGATCGGCGATGAACCGCCCGTGACCCACGGGAGAGAAGCGATCGTCGATCCGGTGGATCACCAGGGTGGGCACGCGGACGGCGGGCAGCACGTGCCGGATGTCGACGGTGAGGGCAATCCGCATGAGGGCGCTTGCCGTCCCGGGGCTGGCGGCCACCCGCTCGAACGTCGCCAGCCACCTGCCGAAGCGCTCATCGCCGACCATGGACGGGGCGACGTGGGGTACCAGGCCACCTTGGCCCCACACGGCGAGAATGCCCTCGATCAGCGGCTCGATGGTGTCGCGATGCCAGCCGGTCGGATACTCGTCGTTCGCAATGAACCGGGGCCAGGCACCGTACAGCACGAGCGAGGACACGCGCTCAGGATGAGTGGC
This sequence comes from Acidimicrobiales bacterium, assembly GCA_036259055.1. GTDB lineage: Bacteria > Actinomycetota > Acidimicrobiia > Acidimicrobiales > AC-14 > DASZJY01. The sequence continues at coordinate 16,154 of DATACM010000489.1, forward strand.
GGCGTAGAGGATGCTCTCGACCCCCCCCTCTCCGAACCCGACCAGGACCGGGCGTTGCGCGCCGGCAGCGTCGAGCACCGCGGTGAGGTCGTCCATGCGCTGTTCCAGCGTCGGAAGACGGTCGATCGGCACGGGGTCGGACAGGCCCGTGCCCCGCCGGTCGAACTGGATGAGTCGACTGAACGACGCCAGGCGTCGGAGTGACCGTGCGAGCTTGGGCTCGTCCCAACGGTGCTCGCTGTGAGAGATGAGCTCGCTGACGACGACCAGATCGACGGG
>DATACM010000490.1:0-5782 GCA_036259055.1 Acidimicrobiales bacterium
AGCCCCCCGGGGCCATAGCCAGCCAGGGGCCGTTTGGCCGCCGCTTCGAGCCCTTCGCGCCAGATGGCGGTGCGCCCCGTGAGCGTCAGCTCCTTGCCGAGAAGCTCGGCGACTGTTCCAAGAGACGACCAGATGGCGACGGCGCAGAAGAGGGCGATGGGTATGGTCACCGCCACCACTTGGGTCCTGGGGAGCGACGATCGGCGGTGCACGCTGCCGAGCCAGGCCCACACCGCCGCGCCAAGGAAGATGGCAACGACGCCGGTTGCGGATCTCGACCCCAGGACGAGGACGACTATCACCGTCAACATCAGCCATTTGCGGGCACGCCGCATCTCGAACGCCAGCACCCACGGAACCGCGAACGCCGCGAACATCGCCAGGCCGTTCTTGTGGATAAACCCACCCCTCCACGCCTCCAGCGTCTCGGGGCCCACGCCTACCGAAATGCGGCTCGCAGGATCGAGGACCAACACGGCGACGGTGACCACGAGCGACCACCCGAACGCCCGGACCTGCCACGACACCAGGTCGTCCAGGGGGGCCAGCGAGGCAACCACCATGGTGGCCACCACCAGCGACATGTTGGCGCGGATCTCGTAGGACGTGGAGACCACCGAGTCGGTCCATGCCAGGGATGCGATGGTCCACGCCAGCAGCAGGAGGAGGGGCAGCAGAATCCTGATGCGGCCGACGGCATGCCGCCGGGCGAGGAAGACCATGGCGACCGCCAGGACCAGCGTTGGGTACCGGTACAGCGGTCGGGCGACGATGACGCCGAAGCCGAGAACCGTCGTCACCAGGATGTAGATCTGCCCCATCCGCCGGCCGATGGGACCGAGCGGGGGCGGCCCACGGCGAGGCTCCTCATCGTCAGAGACCGGCGCGTCGGCGGGGAGGGGTTGGCGGTCGAGATCCAGCGGGGCGGGGACGCTTGTATTGATGTTCACTCGAACGCAGGCCAGAGCGACCTGAGCGACACCGAAACCACGAGCACCTTGTGGCTCACGGCGGCGAGCTGCAGAGCGGCGTACCTCACCACGTCGGCTCGCTGCTTGTGACTGGCGATGACGTAAACCACCGCGTCGGCCAGCTGGCAAAGCTCACGCGCCAGAGCCCTCTCGAGCAGCGGACCGGCGTCGACGACGACGACGTCGCCCCAGGCCGCCGCCTTCTCGAGCAACGCCGGAGCGAGCTCCCGGCGCACACCACCCGCTTGGCCCACCAGGACGATCGACCCTTCCCCGTCGCCCTCGACCTCGGCGGACCAGAAGTCGTCGGAGCCGTCAGCGACTCGCGGTTGGCCGTCCTCGCCGTCGCCGGGCCTTTGGTGGTCGTCGCCCTCCAGGGACGTCGAGGCGCCCTGAGGATAGGCGGCGGCGTGGTGAACCCGCTGGCCCACGAGGACGTCGGTGAGCTCAGGGTTGCGGTTGTCGGCGTCGACCAGGACCACGCGCTCGCTTGCTCGACTCAAGGCCTGCGCCAGCGCCAGCGTCACGGCCGTCGCGCCCGCTCGGCGCTGAGCGGCGATGACGACGACGCGCAGTGGGGAACCGGGCTCGGTCATGGTCTGCGCCTGAGCGGCAAGCACGTTGACGGGTACCAGGTCGGTTGGCCACCACCGGAGCGGCCCTTCCTCCCGGTAGCTGCTCGCTGCCGGCACTCGGAGCCGCCCCAGGTACCTGGCCGCCATCATCTCGGCCGCCGAGGCATCGTCGACGACGAAGCGGGACAGGCGGGCCCACGTGGCCGCCGTCGCGAAGCCCACGGCACCACCGAAGACAATGCCGGCATAGAGCAACCGCACTCTTCGCGTTCGCGGCACAGGCTGGGGCTCGCTCGCCGGCTCGACGATATCCGTCGTCGCCTCCGTCGAGGAGTCGGACAGGACCCTGGCCCTCGCGGCGAGCAACTCGCCGTACTCCTTCTCCTTGAGTGCCCGGGCTCCGGGATCAGGGGCCGTGCTCAGCTCCCCCTGCACTGTCCTCAAGCGATCGTCCACCGCTTTGAGCATGCCCCGTAGACGGTCTTCGATCCGGGTCCGCTCCGACGCGATGTACTCCTCGGCCACCGCCTGGGAGAGGGCACGGGCAAGCGTCGGGTCGCGGTCGGTGGTCACCACCTTCACCAGGCCGGTCGCCGGCTGCTGGACGACCTCGACGTTCGACCTCAAGGCATCTGTCCCCATCGAGAATCGCTTGGCGACGGGCTCAAGCACGGCCGTGCTCCGCATCACGGCGATCCTCTCCGCTACCAACCGATCGGGGTTGGCCTGCCCAGGGTCGGGTGACAGCACGGCGACCACGGTCGTCGATTGGAACCCCTGCCGCGGGGGCCCGGCGACGACGAGGGCGACGAGCGCGCCTACCATCACGCCCGCGACGACGACCCACCATCGTCTCCTCAGCGACGCAATGACGAACCTGAGCTCCACGCCGTCCCCGGTCGTCACCGGCGCCCGCGATAAGCCGCTGGTGCCGTCCGGGCTACCTCTCTTTCGTCGGGCAATGATGCCACTCGAAGGCAGAGTAGGCACCGCAGCGGGTTCAGCGGAGGGCTCCCCAGCACCGCACCACGTTAGCCCCGATCGTTCACGAGATGATCACGGGGAGGGTCGGCGGCATTGCGTTGGGACGCTCGGAGCCGCACGCTGTGATTTCGCGCCTGTCCGGCTGGTAGCCAGTCCATGGACTGCTTCGTAGCGGGCCGTAGGGCCGATCATTGGGCGCGTTGGGACCTGTGGGCACCGCCTGCCTGGCCGCCGGAACCAACCGGCTGATGTCAGGTGATGCGGGCGATGCGCCGGTAGGCGGCGACCAGTTCGTCGGCGGTAGGCCAGCCCTCGAGGATGCGCACGACCCAGCGGCCTGCCTTGCGCACGACGCGAGCCGGGCTGTGCCACAGCGCCCAACGCAGCGTCTTGGGCTCGGCCGCCGCCAACGGCCCGCGACAGCACAGCAGCTGGAACCACCGAACCAGGGCGTCGGCGAAGCACACCTCGGCCAACCACGCCCGGTTGGCGTCGAGGTCGACGAAGGGGAATCGCTCGAAGCCCGAGTCGCGCAGACGGCGGACGTTGTCCTCCACGCGGGCATGGGCGCGCATCGCCATGTCGAGGGCCACGGGGTCGCCGGGGGCGTCGGTGTAGTGGCCCCAGTAGCGGTAGGCCAGGGAGGGGAACAGGCTCTGCTGGGCGCCGGGGTGAAGGGGCTCGCGCCGCAGGATCAGGCGGGTCCCCGGGGGCCAGGCGCCCAGGTCGACCAGGTCCGTGAGCTCCGCCACCGCCGCCCCCGGCCGCTCCTCTCCGTGCTGGTCCACCGCCGGCGACCACCGCGCCTCGTTGGTTGCGATCTTGGAGATGGCTGCGCTGAGCTGGGGATTCGAGCGAGCCACCACGGCGAAGCCGACGTTGCGGGCTCGACAGCCCCACACGAACCCGCCGCTGCAGCCGGCCGAGTCGGTGCGCACCCGCACGTCGCGGCGCACCAGGGAGGCGTCGTCGCCGTCGTGGTGACCGACGACGATCTCGAGCGGCAGCTGCCCCAGGGCCGCGTCGAGCACCTCGAGGTGGTCGGCCACGGTGGTGGTGCCGGCGTTGCCCGGACGCAGCAGGGCGGCGAGGATCTCTCCGGTGGCGTCCGCGCTGCACAGCAGGGGGTTGAACCCGAACCCGCCCTTGTAGGTGGGCCCGGTTCCCTCCTTGTTCTCGGAGTGGACCTCGACGAGAGACGAGTCGATGTCCAACACCACGGGGGCGGTGCCGGTGGTGGCCGCCGAGCGCCGCCACACCTGTGCCCGCACGTCGGCCACCGCCTCCCACAGCCCCGCCAGGGTCTGGGCGTCGATGGCTCGCAACGTGCGGTACAGCGTCGAGTCCGACGGCACGGAGCCGAACAGCCGCTCCTGGGCCCGGAGGTGCTCGATGTCGGTGCACGCCTCCCCGCCGCCGGCCAGCATGAGCATGGCCTGCACCAGGACCTTGCCCCGGTCGTGGAGGGGCAGGCGTTCGCCGGTGATCGGGATACGGGACGAGAGCGAATGACCCAGCCCCAGCCGGTCGGCAAAGGCTCCAAGGGCATGCAGCCCGACGTGGGCGACGACCTGTTCGCCGCCCCCTTCCACCTTCACGTGGACGGTGCTGTTAGCGTTCACCTCGCGAGTGCCCTCCTGACTCGGGTTCGGACGCGTCGACAACGTCAGAATCCCTTGTCCGGTGGGCACTTTCGCGGATGGTGGCCGCTCAGGTCATGAGGCCCGGTGAAGGATCGGGGTTAACGGCCAACCGCGGAATCCGAGCCGATCCAGTTCGTGAACAGCGGTGTGCGTAGTCGTCGCCGATAGCGGGTCGCCGGCGGGAAGGGTCATGACCGCACGCGGCGTGGACGGGGTTTGGCGACTACATCTCGCGTCACGCCCGGGCCTGCTGTTCGGTTCAGGCGCGACGACCCGTCGCGCTCGGGGTATTCGCTCGACGGCGGCCGGACCTAGACGCCGTTCCCCTCAATCGCAAGGACTCCAAGAACTCATCGAGCACATTCCTGTTCCGGCCTCCTGGCGCAAACGGAGGCCGGTTGGGCGCCCTGGCTGTCCGAAGACGCGTTCCCATTAGACTCCCTACAACGGTGAGGAGCCGATTCCCGAGCTGGGGTTCGAAGTGGGGGTCTCACGACGGCGGAGGAGCGAGAGGGTTCCTTGATCAGGTCAGCGGTCATCGGCACGGGCGCGATCTCGGCCGAGCACCTCTCCTTCCTCGAGCGTTACGAGCGCGCCGAGGTTGTGGCCACGTGCGACCTCTCCGAGGCCTCGGCTGGTTACGCCGCCGCCCGTTTCCGTTCCGCCGGTCCTTTTACGGACTACCGGGAGATGCTCGACAAGGTGGCGCCCGATGTTGTGCACGTCCTCACCCCGCCACAGACCCACGTTCAGATCGGGATGGACTGCCTGGCCGCCGGCGCGCACGTGATCTCCGAGAAGCCCATCGCCCTCTGTGTCGCCGACTTCGAGCGGCTTTGGGCCAACGCCCGCAGCGTCGACCGTTTCGTCGTGGAGGACCAGAATTACCGGTTCAACCGGCCCGTCGTGCAGCTTCGCCAGCTGATGGACACGGGCATCCTGGGTGAGGTCCAGGACGTCGAGCTCCGGTTGAACCTCGACATCCGCAACGACGGAGCGCTGGCGGACCCCAACTACCCCAGCAGCGTCCATCGTCTGCCCGCTGGCGCCGTCCACGACTTTTTACCCCACATGACGTACCTGTTGCTGCACCTGGCGCCGATGACCCAGTTCGACCGGGTGATCGCGGCGTGGAGGAACCACGGCGGCGGAACGCTCTTCAGATACGACGACCTTGACGCGGTGCTCCTCTCGGACTCGGTCCACGCCCGTTTGAGGTTCACCGCCTACGAGTACCCGGGGTCGTTCAGGGTCACCGTTCGTGGCACGCGCGGGTTCGTCGAGACCGACCTACTCCAGCCCTATCTGCGGGTCGAAGTGCCCCGCGGTCCAGGCCGCAAGCTGGCGCCGATCGTGAACCATTTCGTCAACGGCGCTGCGTTCGTCCGTGCCGGTGCTTCTCTCCTCCGGGACCGCGTCCTACAGCGCTCGGTTTACGAGGGACTCCATCACTTCCTGTCCCTGACGTACCAGGCCCTGGCCGACGGTCATGAACCGCCCATCGGCTTCGCCGACATGCGCTCGTCGATCCGACTGATCGACGCCCTGCTCGACGAGGAGAATCGGGTGTGAGGGTGCTCGTCACGGGGGCCACAGGTTTCCTCGGTCC
>DATACM010000491.1:0-4542 GCA_036259055.1 Acidimicrobiales bacterium
TGCCCCCCCCGACTGGGTACGGGATGCCGGAGGTGCAGCTACGCCTGTTGCTTGGCGTAGTCCGACGCCCCCTGGAAGTCGAGGAAGACGCAGGGCTCCTCTCCGACGATCCAGGCGTCGTGGCCCGGAGAGATCTCGACCAGATCGCCCGGACCGGCTTCTCCCGCGGTGCCGTCGTCCATGACGACGTGCATCCGGCCGGAGACGACGTAGCCGAGGTGGGCCACCTGGCAGCTGTCGGTGCCGGCCAGGGGCTTGACGCACTCGGACCACTTCCAGCCGGGCGAGAAGGTCGCCCGTCCGACGGTGGCGCCGCCGAGGGTGATCACCTCCGTGCGTCCCTTGTCGAACGTGCGGACGTCGTCGGACGCCGCGAAGTTCCTGCTGGCCAGCGCTGCCAGCGATCAGAGACCGCCGGTGGTGGGATCGATCACCGCGCTGACGGGGCGGACGGCGTTGGCCGGAAAGCCACCGCGGGTGGCGTGCTCGCGCACCCTGTCCTCGTTCGGGGCGACGTAGACGCAGAAGATCTTGTCGTCGGCGACGTAGCTGTGGAGCCACTGCACGTCTCCGCCCATCTCGGCGAGGACGTTGTTGCTCTTCTCACTGATCCCCTGGAGCTCGTCGGCGCTCAGGGCGCCGGCGCCTGGGAGGTCCCGCTCGATCACGTACTTGGGCATGTTGGCTCCTTTCGAGAGTCGGTTGCCCGGACCTTACGGATCGAACCTTCCTCAAACCTTCCCCGCCCCGGCCGGGTCGGTGATGGCGTCGACGTCCCGGCGGCACCGGTCGGCATCGAGGCGCTGGCCCCACCGCTCGAAGGCGTCGGCGGCGGCGGCCAGAAGGCGGCGGGCCGCTTGCTCGTTGCCCTTGGCCCGCTCCAGATGGCCCCGGGCCTCGTCCAGAGCCGCCTGCCAGCCTCCTTTGGGGTAGAAGGCGGCGACGACCTGCTCGCTGACGGCGAGGTAGCGCGTGGCTCTCTCGAGGTCGCCGGCGTTCGCGCAGGCGATGGCCGCCGGGACGGTGAGGTTGATGGAGCACGGAGGGCAGGTCTCGAACGGGCCGCGCACGGCCCGAGTCGCCTCGTCGACGGCGAGCACGGCGCTAGGAGGGTCGGGGGCGGACCGGATGGCGGTCCCGTGGACGCGGTCGAGCAGGTGCCGGGTGCCCACCGGAGAGCCTCGAGCGGCCGTGAGGGCCCCGGAGAGCGCGGCCTGGGCCTCGGTCCGGTTTCCTTGGGCCAGCGCGGCCTCGGCCAGGCGCTGGAGGCTGAGGGCTTGGCCGCAGAGGACGCCGACCCGTCGATGCTGCTCGGCGGCCGAGCGGAGGTGGTGGGCCGCCTCCTCGGTGTGACCCGTCAAGAGATGGGCCTCGCCGAGGAGCGTGGTGGCGAACGCCTCGGCGCGAGGGGCGCTGGCGGCCGCCGCCTGGCGCCGGAGGTCGTGGGCGAACTCGATGACCTCGGCGTAGGGCACGCCGCCGTAGAGGTACGACTCGGCGAGGCACAGGTGGGCGTCCATCACCACCGCGGCCAGGTCGGGTCGGACGTGCACGTCGAGAAGGTCGAGCGACACCCGCTGGGGCCACGCACCCCGTTCGTGGGCCACCATGGCGAGCACCATGGTGGCGTCGACGAAGTCACGCACGCTCCCGCTGGTCTCGGCGAGCCGCTTGGCCTCCAGTCCTGCCTCCTGCGCCTCGTCCAGCGCCCCGGTGCACCACCACGCCAGTCCCCGCGTCACCCAGAGCTGGCCGAGCGCGGGTGGCGGGACGGACTCCACCGTGGCGAGCGTCTCGAGGGCGGCGGGGACGTCGCCGGCGTAGATGAGCGCCTTGGCCCGCCGCACGGCCAGAGCACCCCGGTCCGGCTCCGCCGACACCGCCATCGCCAACGAGTAGGCGGCCGGCGCGCCCGGGTCGCCCAGACCGTTCATGGCGTCGGCGCGCGCCGCGAGCAACGCCGGGTCGCGCGGCTCGATGGCCAGGGCCCGATCGACGGCCGCCAGGGCGTCGGCGTGGGCGCCGACCTGCATCGCCTCCTCGGCCGCCCGGCGCAGCCACGGGAGAGCCTCCCGCTCTCGTCCGGCGGCGAGGAGGTGGTGCACCACCCGGGCGGGCGGGACGCCGAGGGCCGCCAGCCGCCCGGCGGCGGCGGCGTGGGCCGCCGCCCGCTCCGCCGGGGAGACGGTCGCCGTCAACCGCTCGCACACGAGGTCGTGCCGGAAGCGATAGCTGCTGCCCTGGCGGGCCACCACGCCGACGGCCATGGCGACGTCGAGATGCTCGATCGCCCGATCCCCGTCGAGCCCCGCGAGGGCGGCGAACTCGTCGGCGGTGAACTGGTGCGCGACGACCGCCACCGACCGGAGGGCGTCGCGGACGTCGGGCGCCAGCCGCTCGAGCCTCACGTCGACAGCGCCCTGTGCACCGCTCGCCCGGGGCTGCTCGTCGCCGACGGCGGCGGCGACCTCCAAGGCGAAGAAGGGGTTGCCCTCGCTCAGCTCCCAGGCGAGGTCGAGCTCGACGGGTGACACAGGACGGTTGAGGAGGTCGACCACCATGGCGTCGCTCTCGGAGCGGTTGAGCGGCCCCAGGGCGATCTCCACGCCCACGCCCCGAGCGACCATGGCCCGAGCCACGCCTTCGGCCCGCCCGTCACCGGGCCGGTAGGTGGCGAGGAGCAGCGCGCCTCGCGGCGTGGCCGCGCTGGCGAGCACCTCGGCAAGGGCGAGGGTGTCGTCGTCGGCGTACTGGAGGTCGTCCAGGAAGAGGATCGCCGCGGACGCGCCGACGGCGGCCAGCACCCGCGAGAACAGGTGCAGGACGGCATGGCGGTGCACGGGCTCCCGCTGGTGGTCGCCGGCCAGGCCGCTGAGCCGGGCCAGAAGGGCCCGCTCGGGTTCGTGCAGGGACTCGGCCAACCCCGGTCGCTCGACCATCGCCGCGTTGACGGCCTCGACCAGCGGCCAGTAGGGCACCGACGCCGTCTGCTCGCGGCCGGCCGCCCGGAGGACGAACCAGCCGTCGCCCGCCGCCTGTTCCACGAGCTCCTCGCACAGACGGGTCTTGCCGATACCGGGAGGACCGGTGACGAAGATGGCAGCCGGTCGTCCCTCGGTCGCACGGCGCAACGTCGCCCGGGCCCGCACCAGCTCCACCTCCCGTCCGACGAGCCCGGGGCGGACCCACCCCGACTGAGCCGTGCCGACGATCTCCCGGTACAGCGCGACGGTCTCGGGGCTCGGGAGCACACCGAGCTCTCGAGCGAGGACCGTCCGCAGGCGCTGGAACTGGCGGATGGCGGCATGGAGCTGCCCGGCCCGCAGGTGCTCGGACATGAGGCCTCGGTGCGCCGCCTCGTCGGTGGGCTCGGCCTCGGCGACGGCGGCCCACAAGCCGCCGCCCCTGAGCACGTCGAGGTACAGGGCCCGGAGGCGCTCCCGCGGTCCGACCGCCCACTCCTCGTAGCGCTCGTCGGGCAGGAGCTCGCCGCCGAAGCGGCCGGCGACGTCGGCACAGGCCCCCGGGGCGCCGGACGCCAGCGCGGCGCGTGCGTCACGCTCGAACTCGACGGCGTCGACGTCCACGTCGGCGGACGGCCAGAGGCTGACCACGTCGCCGCGGAGAACGACGGAGTCCTTGGACCCCAACGCCTGGCGGGCGAGGGTGGCCGTCTTGTGCAGGTTGGCCCGCGCGGCGTCGGGTGTCAGGTCGGGCCACAGCGCGTCCATGACCTGCTCGGTGGTGAGGCGGCGGTTGGGGGCGAGGGCGAGCAGGGCGACGAGCTGGCGTGCCCTCCGGCTCCTCCACTCGCGGTCGGCGACGACGTCGGCGTCGACGGCGACGGTGAAGCCCCCCAGCAGGCTTACCGCGACCTGCACGGCCGTCAGTCTCGCGCTTCGTGCCTACGAGGGGAGGGCGAGCCCGCTCACCACTTCTGCAGGATCAACAGGTGGCGCATGGCGTCGATCCCAAAGCTGCTGCGGCAGCCCTCGCCCTGCGTCTGGGACTCCCCGGCGTTGGGGAAGGGGTAGTGCGTCTCCCCGAAGGCGTGGTAGACGATCGAGTAGAAGACCTGCCTCGCGGCGAGCAGGTCCCCGTCCACCCGGCCGTGGAACTCCGCCGCACCGGTCGTGTCCGCCACGAACGAGTTGGCGTCGGGCGCGTCGGCGTCGACTTTGAATGCGTCGAGGGGGAGAGTCCGTTCGACGCCCGGGCAGAGGGGCTGCTCGGAGTCGGGCTCGATCGTCGCCCAGAAGACGGAGTAGACCCCTCCGGGAACGAGGTTGGACAGTGAGAGCCGGACGTCGGTCCGCGGGCCGCGGGGGCCGCCGATCCTCGCCGCCCGGGACGTCGCCGTGGCGGCCGACCACTCGCCCCACGTGATGGGGTCGTCCGGCCCTGTGTTCAGGAACCAGCCGCTGCTCGTGATGAGCTGCTCGTCCGGGTCGGTGTCCGAGTCAGGGTTGACCAGCGAGGCACCCGAGAGGATCAAGACGTCCCTGCTGAAGACCTGGACAGCGTCGGCCTGGTCGGGTGGGC
>DATACM010000492.1:0-3117 GCA_036259055.1 Acidimicrobiales bacterium
TCGCCGTCGCCACCGATGAGACGGTCGTTGCCCGCGCCGCCGCAGATGACGTCGTTGCCGCCCAGGCCGTGGATGCTGTCGTTGCCACCGCCGCCGATGATCACGTCCGGGCCGGGGCTCCCGAAGATGGTCTCGCCCCCCGCTGTGCCGACGATCGTGGCGGTCTGGCCGTCACATGTTCCCGGCGCAGGGCCCGTCGTGGTGGTGGTGGTCCCGCCCGGGACGGTCGTGGTGGGCGCCACCGTCGTCGTGGGCGCCACCGTCGTCGTAGGCGCCACCGTGGTGGTGGGTGCCACTGTCGTGGTCGGCGCAACCGTCGTCGTGGGGCCCGTCGTCGGCGGCGTGGTGGTGCCACCGCCACCGGTGGTGATGATGTCGATGCACCAGCCGCCGAGGAAGTCCACCGCGGACTGGTTCGTGTCGTCGATCGCCCAGAGGTTCCAGGTGCCGTTGGGGTCGATGTTGTTGAACGCCGACAGGTTCGTCCCTCCGCCGTTCGGGGCCGGGGAGTTGGGCCAGACGTCGGGCTCGTCGCCCTCGTCGGTGTCGTTGTTCGGGCGGTACGTACCGGTGGTGAGTGGGCGGGTGTCGCCGGGAAGCAGCTGGGTGGCGGCGTCGTCGAACGTCAGGTTCACGTCGGCCAAGGCACCGAAGGTGGGAGGCCCCGGCTCGACGTCGTTGTCGTCGCCCGCGTCGGACATGAGCACGACCCCAGTGCCGTTCGGCGAGGTGACCATGACGTCGATGTCCGAGGGCCAGTGCTGGGGCGGGCTGTTGTTGTCACCCCGGGTGGTGAGGTCCAGGAGGGTGACGTTGACGTCGGTGACGGTGCCCGTCAGCCCGGATACGACGATGGGCGAGGGGTAGGGGTTCGACGGGTTGGGCGCCGGCTGCGTGCCGCTCCCCGGCACGCCGATGATCGGCGTGGTGTTGCAGAACTGCACCGCCGACGAGGTCCCCTGGCCCCCGGTGAGCACGCCCATGACCATGGCGGCGCCGACCAGGAGGCGGCCGATACGGCGGACGCCGGACCTCGTCCCCGTCACCTCTGTGCTCATCCACGACTCCTTCGTCGGCGACCGTCTTGCCCCAGCCGGTCCCGCGCCGGACGTCCTACCCAGGACGCCAGGACCTGCCGCCGCTCGGTGAGACTAGCTTCCCCCTCGACGGTACGCCTCAATAAGTGCGTGGAACATCTACCGCGAGGTGGCTCGAGAAGCGGTCAGCGTAGCCGGCGAAGCGACCGGACACCTCTGCCGCCGAGAGCCCGAACTGCTCGAGGGTGTAGCGGTGACGGCCGTGCTTGTGCTGGGGGTTGTCGCCCAGCCAAGCCGTCATGGCGGCCTCGGTGTCGGCGTGCAGCTCGTCGCCCAGCCGGGCGTACAGGCGCCGGACGGCGCCCAGGGGGTCGGCGACCAGCTCGGCGTAGGCCATGTCGACGAAACCGGCCCCGCCGGCCGCGTCCCGCGCCCGCAGCGCCCGGTCCATGGCCCGGGCGCTGCGCTCGAGCGCGTGGCGCCCCACGTCGGCGGGGGCCACGGTGTCGCTGTGGGGGCTGCGGACGGCGAGCACGAGGCTGGCGTAGGAGCCGACGGCCTGGCACGGGTCGCGATGGCAGTGGACGACGACGGCGTCGGGGAACGTAGCCCGCAGCGTCGCCAGGTAGCCCAGGTGGCTCGGCGACTTGAGGACCCAACGGCGCTCCCTGTCCTCCGGACGGGTGAGCACGCCCAGCTGGAAGGCGTAGTAGCCGTACTCGTCGACCAGGTCGGCGGCGTTCAGCCAGACCGAGTAGGCGGTGGCCCGGAACATGTCGTCGAAGTGCTGGCTGGCGAAGGAGTTCTGCATGAGGGCGTCGCACTCCTCGGGGCCCCGAGCGGTGGCGCCGTGGATCGCCCGGAACCCCGGCGTCAGGGCATAGAGCCGCTCGAGCCACCGCTCGGCGGCGGTGACCAGTGCCTCCTCCGACGTCCCCCGGGAGGGATCGGGCGGCACCGGGTGGAGGGCCTCCCAGAAACGCAGCACCCGGTGACAGGCGTCCAGGGCCAGAAGGTTGTGCAGCAGGGTCGTGCCCGTGCGGGGCAGGCCGGTGATCACGACAGGAGCGGAGATGGCGGCGCGTCCCCAGGCGACGCCGTCGCCGTCGGCCGTGGCGTAGGCCTGCATGTACAGGCGGTTCCGGAGATGGCGCAGCACCGCCCGGCGCAGGACGCTCCAACCGGTGGGGTTGAGGTCGGCGGTCTCCCGGCACGAGTCGATCAGCAGCTGGAGGGTGGCGGTGAAGGACAGGTCGCCCCAGTCGTCGAGCCCCGAGCGGGCGGCCGCCTCCTCGAGCAGGACCGGCACTGACAGCTGGTCCCGCTCGCCGTGCTCGGTCACTTGGGGCGTAGCCGCTCGGTCGGCCCGCCCGCCACGGCCAGGCCGGCCAGGAGGGCGGGCCGGTCGACCTTGCCGATCTTCGTGCGGGGGATCGACGTCACCACCGCCAGCTCGTCGGGCAGCTTGTGGCGGGCGAGCGTCCGCCCGAGGAAGGCGCGCAGCTCGGCCAGGTCCGGTGGCGGTTCGCCGGCGGGCACGACGCAGAGGCAGATGGCCTCGCCCAGCACCGGGTCGGGCGTGCCCACGACCGCGGCGTCGGCCACTCGGGGGTGGCTCCGGGCGGCCGTCTCGATCTCCGTGGGCGAGACCTTGAGGCCCCCCCGGTTGACCAGCTCCTTCAGGCGGCCGAGGACGTACACCCGCCCGTCGGGGTCCACCCGCCCCAGGTCGCCGGTGTAGTACCACCCGTCGGTGGCCGCGGGGGGCGCCTTCCAGTAGTGCACGGGGCCGCGGGCGCCGAACGCCAGCTCTCCCACCTGGCCGGCGGGCAGCGGGGTGTGGTCGTCGGGGTCGACGGCGACGATCGTGCCGTCGGGCGGTTCCCCGTCGGGGGCCCGGAACACCTCCCGGCCCACCGAGCCGGCGAGGATCTCGTCGCGGTCGGTGGTCTGGGTCGTGAAGTTCTCGCTGCAGCCGTAGACGTAGTGCAGCTCGCAGCCGAGGGTGTCGTAGATGCGCTCGACCAGGGGCCGGGGAAGGGTGGCGGCGGCGGAGACGGCCCACCGGAGGCTGCTGACG
>DATACM010000493.1:0-6844 GCA_036259055.1 Acidimicrobiales bacterium
CTTGTCGGTGGGCGTCGCCTTGACGTCCTGGATCGAGCCCGCCTTGACCACGGTGAGCAGCCGCTGGGTGTGGCCCTCGGGCCCCTTGGCCGTGGGCGGGGCGGTGGCCAGCGCGGCCGCCGCGGCCGGAGCCGCCCGGCCCCCTTCGGCCGCGGCGGCCCACCGCCAAGGGCCCCGAAGGCCACACCCAGCGGCTCCTCACCGTGGTCAAGGCGGGCTCGATCCAGGACGTCAAGGCGACGCCCACCGACAAGGTCCACGTGTGGCCCCACCTGCTCATCGGCGAGTTCGTCGCCGCCATGGCCATGTCGGCCTTCCTGCTCGTCTTCTCCGCCGTGGTGAACGCCCCGCTCCTCGCCGCCGCCAACTACAACTTCACGCCCAACCCCTCGAAGGCGCCGTGGTACTTCCTGGGCCTCCAGGAGCTGCTCACGATGTTCCACCCGATGGTGGCCGGTGTGACCATCCCGGGGATCGGCATCTTCGCCCTGATGCTCGCCCCCTACACCGACCGCAACCCAAGCAACAAGCCCGAGGACCGCAAGTTCGCCATCGCCCTGATGACGCTGTTCATCATGTTCTGGTCGGTCCTCGTGATCATCGGGTGCTTCTTCCGCGGCCCCGGCTTCAACTTCACCTTCCCGTGGCGGGACGGCGTGTTCTTCGACCTCTAGACCGGGAGCCCGCATGGACGCCACCGCCGTCTTGCTGATCACGATCGTCGGCCTGGTCGCCGCCGCCGCCCTGTTCTTCCTCGCCACCGCCCGGCGCCGGGACGAGCAGCGCGCCCTGGCGCAGACACAGGCGGCACCGGGGTCGGCGCAGGAGACGGGCGAGCCGGCGATGGTCGGGGCCGGCCTCGAGCCCGCCTCGGGCGCTGCCCCCGCCACCTCGGGCCGGGAGCTCGAGCGGGCGGTCGCCCTCGAGCGCCAGCACCGCGAGGAGCTGCCGGCGCGGGGCGCCCCCGCGCCCCCTCCTGCCCTGCCCCCCGACGAGGAGACCATCGGCGTCACCCGCCGCCAGGTGCTCAACCGGGGCATCGTCACGTCCTTCTCCCTGATCCTCGCCAGCTTCGGGGGGGCGTCGCTGGCCTTCCTCTGGCCCACCCTCGCGGGTGGGTTCGGCTCCAAGATCCGGGCGGGCAAGCTGGAGGAGATCCTGGGCGAGATCGAGGAGAGCAACGAGCCCTTCTACCTGGCCTCGGGCCGCTTCTACATCAACCCCTATCCGAAGGACGCGGTGGCCAAGGCCAAGGGGGTCGAGGCCTACTCGGCGGTGATCGAGGGCTACGAGCAGGGCATCGTGGCGCTCTACCAGAAGTGCGTGCACCTGGGCTGCCGGGTGCCGTGGTGCTCGGCCTCGCAGTGGTTCGAGTGCCCCTGCCACGGCTCGCAGTACAACCGGGTCGGCGAGAAGAAGGGCGGGCCGGCCCCCCGGGGGCTCGACCGCTTCGCCGTCGACATCTCGGGCGGCATCGTGGTCGTCGACACCAGCAAGGTCATCGACGGCCCGCCCATCGGCACCGACACGACCGGACAGGAGGCCGAGGGCCCGCACTGCGTGGGCGGTGGCGAGTGACGCTTCTGGGCGCGACCCAGCAGCAAAGGATCGGTTTGTGGGTCGTGGTGATCCTGACCGCAGGGTGGGTCATCTACCTGATCAGCACCACCCGCCGCACCTACGAGCCCGGCTCGGAGCTGGAGACGGCACCCAACCGGAAGACCTACTACGACGACGACGGCCTGGAGGGCCCTCGGCTCACCAAGTACCTCTGGTGGGCCTTCGCCATGCTGGCGATCACCGCGGTGGCCCTTCCCCTCTACTGGTTGCGGGAGCCGTTCCGCCAGCGGGGGGCCGGCCTCGACCGCGGCACCGCCTACTTCGAGCACAAGGCGGTCGAGCGGGGGCGGGCGGCGTTCCAGAACTCCCCGGGCAACCCGCCCACCCCTCATGAGCCCCACTACGGCTGTGAGTCCTGCCACGGCGGCGAGGGTGTCGGCGGCCAGGCCACCTACACCTTCGAGGACCCGGCCAACCCCGACGCCCCGCCCAGGCAGGTGAAGTGGGACGCGCCCGCCCTCAACACGGTGATGCTGCGCTACCGCAGGGACGAGGTGCGCAACATCATCGTCTACGGCCGGGCCGGGACGCCCATGCCCGGCTGGGGCGTGGCGGGCGGCGGCGCCCTCAACGACCAGCAGATCGACGACCTGATCGCCTACCTCGAGCACATCCAGCTCGACCCCGAGGAGGTCAAGAAGAAGAACCTCGAGGAGTACGGGCTCGACGGGCAGAAGCTGTTCGACGGCTTCTGCGCCCGCTGCCACACCGAGGGGTACTCCTACGGCGAGCCCGGCCCTCGCGGCGGCGGGGCGTTCGGCCCGGCGATCAACAACGGCAGCACCCTTCGCCAGTTCCCGACCAACGAGCTCCACGTGGAGTGGGTCGCCAAGACGGCCGAGTTCGGCGAGCAGTACGGGGTCCGGGGCATCAGCAAGGGCGTCATGCCCCACTTCGAGGAGATGCTGACCCCTGAGCAGGTCCAGGCCATAGTCGACTACGAGCGAGGCCTGTAGTGGAAGACGTCGCGCTGGGGGCGCTGAGCTGGAACCCTCAGATCAAGGGGGCGCTCTACGTCATCCTGGCCCTCGTCATCCTGCCCGGGTCGGCGTTCCTGCTCCTTTCCACGAACATGGGTGCCCGCGTGGGCTTCCTGCTCGCCGCCGCCGGCTTCTTCGGGTGGATGACCGCCCAGGGAGCGATCTGGTGGGTCTACGGCCAGGGCTACAAGGGCCGGGAGCCCGCCTGGGAGGTGGAGGCCACCGTCAACGGCGACATCGCCCGCAACACCCGGGAGGAGGCCCTCGAGGAGTTCCCCGAGGACTGGACGAAGCTCGAGCCCTCCGATCCGGCGGTCGCCGATGCCCAGCCGGTGGCCGACTCGCGCCTGGTCGGGCCACGGGCCACGTTCAGGAGCGCCTCCGACTACGTCGTGCTCCAGGCGGCCAAGAAGGGAGGGGAGAGGCACGGGCCGCTCAACCTGCTCAACTTCCGACCCTTCAACGTCTTCCACGAGCCCCATTACCTGGTCATCCAGGTGCAGAAGGCGATCAAGCCGGAGGCGGCGCCAGGTCAGCCGCCGCCCACGGCCGAGCCCGATCCGTCGGCCGAGCCCATCGCCGTCCTCATGGTCCGCGACCTCGGCAACCTGCGGCTGTACAACGCCCTGATCTGCCTCTCCTCCGCCGCCATCTTCGGCGTCATCTGCTACACGCTCCACCAGCGGGACAGGGAGGCAGCCGCCTCGCGCGAGTAGACTCGGCATCGCCGTGGCCCAGTACCTGCCGCTCCTGGTGATGCTGATCCTGGCCACCCTGTTCGCAGGGCTGTCGTTCCTGGCGTCCAACCTCCTCGGGCAGCGGAAGCGGCCCACCCTGGCCAAGCTGGCGCCCTACGAGTGCGGCATCATCCCCGACCGGGAGCCCGCCGAGCGCTTCCCGGTGCGCTTCTACCTGGTCGCCATGATCTTCATCATCTTCGACATCGAGATCATCTTCCTGTTCCCGTGGGCGGTCATCTACCGGCAGCTGGGCGCCTTCGGGCTGTGGGAGATGGTGATCTTCGCGGCGGCGGTCTTCCTGTCGTTCGTGTACCTCCTGGGCCGCGGCGCCCTGAACTGGGGCCCGCCCAAGCACCTCGTGCCGCTGACGGAGGCACCCGCGGCGGCGCGTTCGCACGACCGTTCCACGGAGTCCACGATCCGCCGGGTGGGCGACGTCGGGCGCGTCCCCGTCTCGACCTCGGCGGGCGGGGGCCCCGCCGGTGACGGCCCCCGCCGGGGCGGCCAGGCGGCCTGATGGGAGTTGCCGCCTGATGGGACTCGCGGACCTCAACCACAACTTCCTTACCGGCCAGCTCGAGGACCTGGTCAAGTGGGCCCGGCGCAACAGCGTGTGGCCGGCCACCTTCGGCCTGGCTTGCTGCGCCATCGAGATGATGGCCACCGGTGCCGCCCACTTCGACCTGGCCCGCTTCGGCATGGAGGTGTTCCGGGCCTCTCCCCGCCAGGCCGACCTGATGATCGTGGCCGGGCGGGTGTCCCAGAAGATGGCGCCGGTTCTCCGCCAGGTCTACGACCAGATGATGGAGCCCAAGTGGGTGATCTCGATGGGCGTGTGCGCCTCTACCGGTGGCATGTTCAACAACTACGCCATCGTCCAGGGCGTGGACCAGATCGTGCCCGTCGACGTGTACTCGCCCGGCTGCCCCCCTGGCCCGGAGACGCTCATGCACTCGATCCTCACCCTCCACGAGCTCATCCGCAGCGGGGAGATCACCAAGCGCCGGGGCCAGACCGGCGCGGGGGCGGGGATCCGGGCCGAGGATCGTCCCGTCACCGTCGCCACGCCCAGGTAGTGCAGCGGTGAGCCAGCCGGAGGGGCGCGACCAGTTCCGTCCCGACGAGGTCCCTCCCGACGAGGAGCCCGCCCTCATCCACGGCGCGCCCGCCTCCCTCTCGAGGGGGCAGCTGGTGGTGCACCCGAGCCGCGACCGCTACCTCGAGGTGATCGCCGCCCTCCGGGAGGCGGGCTACCAGATGTGCGTCGACCTCACCGGCGTCGACTACCTGACCCATCCCGGGCGGACGCTGCCGCCGGGCGTCACCCCCGAGCGCTTCGAGGTGGTGGCCAGTCTCATCTCGTTCACCGACCGCAAGCGGATCCGGGTTCGCGTCCAGGTGCCCACCCACGACCCGACGCTCCCGTCGCTGTTCGAGCTCTACCCGGGCACCGAGGGGCAGGAGAGAGAGGTCTACGACATGCTGGGGATCGTCTTCACCGGCCACCCCGACCTCACCCGCATCCTCATGCCCGACGACTGGGAGGGCCACCCGTTGCGCAAGGACTACGGGATCGGCCGGATACCGGTGCAGTTCAAGGGAGATCCGGGGCCTCGATGACCCACACCGCGCCCACCTCCGAGGCCACCCAGGAGTTGCAGCTCCGAGTGGACACGACCGGGGTCGAGGCCTTGCGGGAGATGGGCTGCGTGCTCCGCATCCCCCACCTGCCCGAGGACGTCGAGTCCCAGGCGACCGACGACGAGACCATGATCATCAACATGGGGCCCCAGCACCCGAGCACCCACGGCGTCCTCCGGGTGATGATGGAGCTCGACGGCGAGACCGTCCTGCGGGCCAAGCCGGTCATCGGCTACCTGCACACCGGGATGGAGAAGCAGGGCGAGGAGCTGACCTACCTCCAGGGCCCGACCAACGTCACCCGGATGGACTACATCTCGCCGATGTTCAACGAGCTGGTGTTCTCGATGGCCACCGAGCAGCTGCTCGAGATCGACGTGCCGCCGAGAGCCACCTGGATCCGCATGCTGATGTGCGAGCTGAACCGTATGTCGTCGCAGGTCCTGTGGCTGGCCACGAACGGTATGGACCTGGGCGCCATCTCGATGATGATCTACGGCTTCCGCGAGCGGGAGTCCATCCTCGCCTTCTTCGAGAAGTGCTCGGGCCTGCGGATGAACCACAACTACATCCGCCCGGGCGGGGTGGCCGCCGACCTGCCGGACGGGTGGCGGGACGACGTGCTCGGCATCCTCGAGGCCTTCCCTCCCCGCCTCGACGACTACGACAACCTGCTCACCGGGCAGCCCATCTGGCGGGAGCGGACGCAGGGTGTCGGCCTCATCACCGCCGAGGAGTGCATGGCCTTGGGCATCACCGGGCCCATCCTCCGCTCGACGGGGGTGCCCTGGGACCTGCGGCGCACGATGCCCTACATGTTCTACGACCAGATGGAGTTCGACGTGGTCGTCGGCCAGTACGGCGACACCTTCGACCGCTACGCCATCCGGCTCAACGAGATCCGTGAGTCGATGAAGATCGTCCGCCAGATCGTCGACGCCATGCCGCCGGGCGACTACCGCGTGCAGAACAAGAAGGTGACGCCGCCGCCCCGAGCCCGCATCGACGAGTCGATGGAGGCCCTCATCCACCACTTCAAGATCTTCACCGAGGGCTTCAAGGTCCCGGAGGGCGAGGTGTACGTGGCGGTGGAGTCGCCGCGGGGCGAGCTGGGCTGCTACCTGGTCTCGGACGGCTCGCCCAAGCCGTACCGGCTGCACATCCGCGGGCCCTCGTTCGTCAACCTCCAGAGCCTGCCCCACATGATCCGCGGCGGCCTCGTCGCCGACGCCGTCGCCGTCATCTCCACCGTCGACCCCATCATGGGCGAAGTCGATCGATGATTTCGCCTCGCAACCGGAGGTTGCTCGGCGAGTTCTGCCGTGCTCCGGTCGGCCGGCGGAGCCGGCCTCCCTCCGCGCTCTTTTTCCTCTCGGCGGCCAGCAGGACCAGGCGCCTTCGGCGCGACCGGCTGCCGGCCGCAGAATCGCTTGCTGTCCGAGGATCGGCTGATGGCGCGGTTGAACCCGGAGAACGTGCGGCGGTCGAAGGAGCTCATGGGGCTCTATCCCGACCCGCGGTCGGCCATCATCAGCACCCTCGACCCCATCATGGGGGAGGTCGACAGGTAGTGGCGCGCCTCACGCCCGACAACGTGCGCCGGGCCAGGGAGCTCATCGGGTTGTACCCGCAGTCGCGCTCCGCCCTGCTCCCCATCCTCCATGTCGCCCAGGAGCAGGACGGCTGGCTCACGCCCGACGCCATGGAGCACGTCGGGGAGCTGCTCGGCCTCACCGCGGCCGAGGTCTACGGCACCGTCACCTTCTACACGATGTACAAGTTCGAGCCGGTGGGCCGGCTGCTCGTCTCGGTGGCGACGTGCCCGTCGGCGATGGTCAACGGCGCCTACGAGGTCCTGCACGC
>DATACM010000494.1:0-4457 GCA_036259055.1 Acidimicrobiales bacterium
GCAGGACCGGCCGGGAGCGGCCGCCGGTCCTGCGGGCGTGCTCGCCTTGACCACCCGGCGAGGCGCGGTCAGGCTCTCGCCTCGTGCCTGGCGGACCCCACGATCCCCTGCGGATCGCCCTGCTCGCCTACCGGGGCAATCCTCACTCCGGCGGCCAGGGCGTCTACGTCCGCCACCTGAGCCGGGAGCTGGTGGCCCTGGGCCACCACGTCGAGGTCCTGAGCGGGCCGCCCTACCCCCACCTGGCCCCGGGGGTGCCGCTGGTCGAGGTCCCCAGCCTCGACCTGTACCGCCCGACCGACCCGTTCCGCACGCCGGCGCTCGCCGAGTTCCGGGACCTGGTCGACGTCGCCGAGTTCGGCGTCATGTGCACGGCCGGGTTCCCCGAGCCCCTGACGTTCAGCATCCGCGCCCGCCGCCTCCTGCGCTGGCGGCGAGGCGACTTCGACGTGGTCCACGACAACCAGTGCCTGGGCTACGGCATCTTGGGGATCGCCCGTGACGGGCTGCCGGTGGTGGCCACCTTCCACCACCCGATCACCGTCGACCGCCGCCTCGACCTGGCCCACGCCCCCGACTGGAAGCGGCGCCTGACCCTGCGCCGCTGGTACGGGTTCGTGCGCATGCAGAAGCGGGTGGTGCGCCGCCTTCCCCGCGTCATCACCGTCTCGGAGTCGTCGGCCCGCGACCTGTGCGAGCAGATGGGCGCCCGGCCCGAGCGGGTCGCGGTCGTCCCCGTCGGCGTCGACCCCTCGCATTTCCGGCCCCTCGCCGACGTGGCCCGGGTGCCGGGGCGCATCATGACCACCGCCAGCGCCGACGTCCCCCTCAAGGGCCTGCTGCCCCTCATCGAGGCGGTGGCCAAGGTGCGTACCGAGCGGCCGGCGGAGCTCGTGGTGGTCGGCCAGCCGCGGGAGGGCAGCCAGGTGCCGGCAGCCATCGAGCGGCTGGGCCTGGAGGGCGCCGTCCACCTGGTCGGGGCCGTCGACGACCGGCGCATGGTCGCCCTGTACGCCGAGGCCGAGGTGGCCGTCGTCCCCTCGCTGTACGAGGGGTTCTCGCTGCCCGCCATCGAGGCCATGGCCTGCGGCGTGCCGCTGGTGGCCACCACCGGTGGCGCCCTCCCCGAAGTGGTCGGGCGCGACGGCGAGACCGGGCTGCTCGTGCCTCCCGCCGATCCCGGCGCCCTCGCCGGTGCCATCGGGCGTCTCCTCGACGACGCCGATCTCCGGCGCCGGGTGGGGGGCGCCGGACGGGAGCGGGCGCTCGACCGCTTCACCTGGCAGGCCACCGCCCGGGCGACGGTGGAGCAGTACCGCGCCGTGCTGGCCCCCGGCCCGGCGACGGCATGCTGACCGTCGACTTCGACCGCCTCGGCCTGGTGGCGGGCGACCGGGTGCTCGACCTCGGTTGCGGCGCCGGGCGGCACGCCTTCGAGGCGCACCGCCGGGGGGGCCATGTGATCGCCCTCGACCGCTCGGAGGCGGAGACGCCCGGGGTGGCCGGCCTCCTGGCCGCCATGCGGGCGGAGGGCGATGCGCCCGAGGCGGCACTCGGGACGGCCGTCACCGCCGACGGCTTGGCCCTGCCCTTCGCCGATCACACTTTCGACCGGGTGGTGGCCTCCGAGGTGCTGGAGCACGTCGGCGACGACCGGGCGGTCATGGCCGAGCTGGCCCGGGTGCTGCGCCCGGGGGGGACGCTGGCGGTCACCGTGCCCCGCTGGTTCCCCGAGCAGGTGTGCTGGGCGCTGGCCGACGACTACCACGCCCCGGCCGTGGCCGGCGGCCACGTGCGCATCTACCGGGCCCGCCAGCTGGCGGCGCGCCTCGGCCGCTCCGGGCTGGTGGTCACCGGCTCCCACCACGCCCACGCCCTCCACACCCCGTACTGGTGGCTGCGCTGCCTGGTGGGCGTGCGTCGGGACGAGGCCCTGCCCGTCCGCCTCTACCACCGGTTCCTCGTCTGGGACATCACCCGCCGGCCCCGGCCGCTCCGGCTGCTGGAGCGGGCGCTGAACCCGGTGGTGGGCAAGAGCCTGGTGCTCTATCTATGCAAGCGGCGGCCGGCGCCGGTGGTGGCCCTTGGCGAGGAGGCCGGTGCCGCCGCCTGACGTGGGCGTCGAACCCCTCAGCGGCGGCGAGCTGGCCGCCAGCGTCGACACCGTCGCCGCCGTGCAGCTGGCCGACGGCATGATCCCCTGGGTCCCGGACGGCCACGCCGACCCTTGGAACCACGTGGAGGCGGCCATGGCCCTCGACGTGGGCGGTCGGCGCCCAGAGGCGGAGGCGGCCTACCGGTGGCTGGCCCGCACCCAGCGGGCCGACGGGGCCTGGCACCAGTACTACCGGGCCGGCGGTCGGGTGAAGGTGGCGACGCTCGACGCCAACGTCACCGCCTACGTCGCCACCGGGACGTGGCACCACTTCCTCTGCACCGCCGACACCGGGTTCCTCGAGGAGCTGTGGCCGGTCGTCGAGCGGGCCGTCGGGTTCGTGCTCGGCCTGCAAGCGCCGGGCGGCGAGGTCATCTGGGCCCGCCACGCCGACGGTCGGCCGTGGCCCTTCGCCCTTCTGACCGCCTCGTGCAGCACGTTGTGGAGCCTGCGCTGCGCACTGGCCGCCGCCACCCGCCTCGGCCACGAGCGGCCGGACTGGGAGCTCGCCGCCTCCTGCCTGGCCTCGGCCATCGGCCACCGGCCCGGGGCCTTCCTGCCCAAGGAGCGCTGGGCGATGGACTGGTACTACCCGGTGCTGTGCGGCGTGGTGACCGGCGAGGCGGCGCGCCGGCGACTGGGTGCCGGGCGGGCCAGGTTCGTGATGGACGGGCTGGGGACGCGCTGCGTCTCCGATCGGCCGTGGGTCACGGCGGCGGAGACGGCCGAGTGCGCCCTCGCCCACCTGGCCGCCGGCGACGCCGAGGGGGGCGAGCGCCTGCTGGCATCCACCCGGCACCTCCGTCACGACGACGGCAGTTACTTCACCGGCATGGTCCACCCGGAGCGGGTCCACTTCCCCGGTGGCGAGCGGACGTCCTACTCCGCCGCCGCGGTGGTGCTGGCGGTCGACGCTCTGCGTGGCACCGGTCCGGCCGCCGGCCTGTTCCTCGGCCAGGGCCTCCAGCCCCTCGTGCTC
The DNA here is from genome assembly GCA_036259055.1 of Acidimicrobiales bacterium. Classification (GTDB taxonomy): domain Bacteria; phylum Actinomycetota; class Acidimicrobiia; order Acidimicrobiales; family AC-14; genus DASZJY01. The sequence goes on from DATACM010000494.1 coordinate 3,135, forward strand.
TCCGAAGCCCCCGTTCTGGCCGCGAAAAGTTGTCCAGATCGAGCGGGGTTGCTGACCCAATGCGGGGAGGGGCGAGACACCATGGGCGGGTGACTCCGCGCCTCCGTGTCCTGATGGTCGCCGTCTTGGTGCTCGCCGCCGGGTGCGGCGGCGGGGGCGACGACGGCGGGACGGCGGTTGCGACGACGGCGGCCCCGACATCGGCCGCCCCGGCGACGGGCCCGACCGTGCAGCCGGCGCTTGCGGCTCCCGACCTCGACGCGGTGGCGGTCCGGCTGCAGGAGGTCGCCCGCCTCGAGCGGCCCACGGCGATGGCGGTGCGCCCGGGCGACGACGCCATCTACGTGACCGAGAAGTCGGGGCGGGTCCGCCAGGTCCTGCGGGGCCAGGGAGGGGGCCAGCCGTCCCTCGCCGGGGGCGCGGTCCTCGACCTCTCGGGCCAGGTCTCCAACGGCAGCGAGCAGGGGCTGCTGGGTCTCACCTTCTCGCCCGACGGCGGGACGCTCTACGTCAACTACACGGACACCGCCGGCGACACCCGGGTGGTCGAGTACGCCTTCGACCGGGGCCGGGCCGACCCCGGGTCGCGCCGGGAGCTCCTCTTCGTCGACCAGCCCTTCGCCAACCACAACGGCGGCGAGGTGGCCTTCGGCCCGGACGGCAGGCTGTACATCGGCCTGGGGGACGGCGGCAGCCAGCGCGACCCCAACAACAACGGCCAGAACCTGGGAACGCTGCTCGGGAAGATCCTGCGCATCGACCCGGCCCCCTCGCGCGGGGCCCCCTACACCGTCCCCACCGACAACCCCTTCGTCGGTCGCCCGGGTGCCCGTCCGGAGATCTTCGCCTACGGCCTGCGCAACCCCTGGCGCTTCACGTGGGACCGCCAGACCAAGGACCTCTGGATCGCCGACGTGGGCCAGAACCGCTGGGAGGAGATCGACTTCGTGCCCGCCGGCAGCCCGGCTGGGGCCAACTTCGGCTGGAGCCTCATGGACAGCCGCCATCCCCTCAAAGGAGGCAACCCGGCCGGCGCCATCCTTCCCATCTTCGAGTACGACCACGGCGGCGGGCGGTGCACGGTCATCGGTGGCCATGTGTACCGGGGCAGCGCCATCCCCGCCCTGCGGGGCGCCTATCTCTTCGCCGACTACTGCTCCGGGCAGGTGTGGGCGCTGGCCCAGGAGGGGGGGCGGGTCACCGACGACCGAGAGCTCGACGTGGGGCAGCGGGCCCTCATCCAGTCCTTCGGAGAGGACGCGTCGGGCGAGCACTACGTCCTCACCACCTCCGGCGTCTTCCGCCTGGTGGCGCGCTAGCAGC
>DATACM010000495.1:0-15607 GCA_036259055.1 Acidimicrobiales bacterium
CGGGCTTGACCCGGGTCCCTAGCCGGAGTCATCGCGCCGGCGCGTTCGCCCCGGCCGACCACACCGACCGTGTACACAGGGAGCGATTCCAGTGCCTCACGACCACAACTACTACGACACCCTCATCGCGGTGGCCGACGATTGCCCGGTCGATCACAGCGAGGTCCCCGAGGACAAGCCCGGGAAGAAGACTGTCGCCAACATCCACTACGAGATGCTGGCCGACAAGCCCTTCAGCGTCCGACAGGAAGACGTCCTGTTCGAGACGTGGCTCCGGCGCCAGCCCGACCAGCCGACCGAACCCGGGGAGATCGCCGAGCTCCGTCAGGAGTTCTTCGCCAAGCCGAAGCCGTGCCTGCGCACCTCCCCGCTGGCCAAGCGCTACGGCTGGGGCTTCATCTTCGACCACGAGGGCCGCGTGAAACTGTCCCCGATGGAGTCCGAGGAGTACCGCCACCTACTGAAGAGCGGCGAGGTCAAGGTGCTCAAGGCCATGGCGTCGAGCCGCAACCGGTCCGGGAGGCAGTAAGCGGCCGTTCGGACCCGAACCCCGAGACTGTCGTACACCCTCGGTATGGTCCGGCCCATGGCCAAGCTGCGGACGGTCCACCGGTGCCAGGAGTGCGGGGCGGCGGCGCCCCGATGGGCGGGGCGCTGCCCGGCGTGCGGGGCGTGGAACACCCTGGTCGAGGAGGTCGACCGTCCGGCCCCGTCGAGCGCGCTGGCCGCCGGGTACCGCCTGGCGGGGGCGGCGGCCGTTCCCATCGCCGAGGTGGTCGCCGACGGGTGCCGGCGGCGGCCGACCGGGGTGGCCGAGCTCGACCGGGTCCTGGGCGGCGGCCTGCTACCGGGATCGGTCACCCTCGTGGGCGGCGAACCAGGGATCGGCAAGTCCACGCTCCTCCTGCAGGTCCTGGCCGGCGCGGCGGCGGCCGGCGGGCGGTGCCTCCTCGTGAGCGCCGAGGAGTCAGCCGAGCAGGTGCGGGTGCGGGCCGAGCGCCTCGGCGCGGCCCAGGCAGGAGGGCTCTGGCTCGTGTCCGAGACCGAGCTGTCGCACCTGGTCTCCCAGGTCGAGGAGGTGGCGCCGACCCACCTGGTCGTCGACTCGATCCAGACCGTCTTCGACGCCGCCCTCGACTCCGCCCCCGGTTCGGTGGCCCAGGTTCGCCACTGCACGTCCCGCCTGGTGCGGCTGGCCAAGGAGCGGCGCGCGGCGACGGTGCTCGTCGGGCACGTCACCAAGGACGGCAGCCTTGCCGGCCCGCGGGTGCTCGAGCACGCGGTCGACACCGTGCTCTCCTTCGAGGGCGACCGCCACCACGGGTTGCGCCTCGTCCGGGCCGTCAAGCACCGCTTCGGCCCGGTGGGCGAGCTCGGGCTGTTCGAGATGGGGCCCACCGGCCTGGTCGGCGTCCCCGACGCCGCCGGGCTCTTCCTCGCCGACCGGCAGCCCGGCGTGGCCGGGTCGGCCGTGGTGGCGGCCATGGACGGGTGCCGCCCGTTGCTGGTCGAGGTGCAGGCGCTCGTGGTCTCGGCCAAGGCCGCCTTTCCCCGGCGGTCGGCCGAGGGGGTGGACGCCGGTCGCCTCGACCTCCTTCTCGCCGTGTTGGAGAAGCGGGCGGGCCTCGACGTGGGCCGCTCCGACGTGTACGCCCTCGCCGCCGGCGGCGTCCGGGTCGTCGAGCCCGCCGCCGACCTCGCCCTGAGCCTGGCCGTCGCCTCGGCCCATTCCGGCGTGCCCCTTCCGGGCGATCTGGTCGCCTGCGGCGAGATCGGGCTGGGCGGTGAGCTGCGCCAGGTCCCTCAGGTCGAGCGTCGCCTGGCCGAGGCGGCGCGCCTCGGGTTCGGCCGGGCGGTCCTCCCCGCCGGCTCGCCCGAGCCGCCGCCGGGCGTCACGGCGCTGCGCGCCGGCACGCTCGCCGAGGCAGTGACCGTGCTCGGTTTGCGTGGCGCGATGCGTTCATCCGGAGGTCGCGGCGGCGAAACGGTGCTCGCCTCCTGACCCACTACCATCCATGAGGTGCCCGCTCGGCGCCATCTCGGGCTGACCGACGCCCTCGCCGCCGTTGCTCCCGGTCAGCCGCTGCGCGAGGGCCTCGACCGCATCCTGCAGGCCAACATGGGCGCGCTCATCGTGGTGGGCGACGGCCCCGAGGTCCTGTCCATCTGCTCGGGGGGCTTCCTGCTCGACGCCGAGTTCAGCCCCCAGCGGCTCTCCGAGCTGGCCAAGATGGACGGCGCCACCATCCTGGCGCCCGACGCCAGCCGGATCGCCCGGGCCAACGTCCACCTGGTGCCCAACCCCAACGTCCCGACGTCGGAGACAGGCACCCGCCACCGCACGGCCGAGAGGGTGGCCCGCTCGATCGGCGTCCCCGTGGTCTCGGTGTCCGAGGACATGCGGTCGATCGCCGTCTACTACCAGGACATCAAGCACCCGGTGGAGCCCAGCCCCCGGCTGCTCGCCCGGGCGAACCAGGCGCTGGCCACACTCGAGCGCTACAAGAACCGCCTCGACAACGTGTCGAGCTCGCTGGCCGCCCTCGAGGTGGAGGACCTGGTCACCGTCCGCGACGTCGTCACCGTCCTGCAGCGGATGGAGATGGTCCGCCGCATCGCCGAGGAGGTGCACGGCTACATCGTCGAGCTGGGCACCGACGGCCGGCTGGTCCGCCTCCAGCTCGAGGAGCTGATGGGCGGTGTGGAGGACGACCGCCGGCTGGTGATCAAGGACTACTTCGTCACCACCGAGTCGTGGCGGCTGCCCGAGGCCATGAACGCCCTCGCCGACCTGAGCACCGAGGAGATCCTCGACCTGGAGGCGGTGGCGTCGGTCCTCCACCTGCCGGGCGACCCCGCCGACCTCGATGCCACGCTCCAGCCCCGCGGCTACCGGCTGCTGGCCCGGGTGCCCCGGTTGCCCGACTCCGTCATCGAGCACATCGTCGAGCGCTTCGGGTCGCTGCACAAGATCCTGCGGGCCACCGCCGCCGACCTCGACGAGGTGGAGGGCATCGGCGCCACCCGGGCCAAGGCGATCGATGAGGCCCTCAAGCGCCTGGCCGAGACCAGCATCCTCGATCGGTACGGGTAGGTTTCGCCTTCGCAAGCGGAGCTTGCTCCGGGACTGGAAGGAAACCGCCTGCGCTCTTAAGGGTGTGTTCGTCCGTCCTGGACAGATAACAGCGCAGGCGGTTTCCTTTCGTCCCGGCGGCGAGTTGGATCGTGCTCGGTCGGCCGGCGCAGCCGGCCTCCCTCGCGCTGAAAACCTCTTCCTGACCGGCAGCCGTTGGGGCCGCGTTGGGGGGCTCCCGCGGCCGCCGGCCGTGGCGCCTTCGGCGCCGCTAGCGCTCCGGGCTTCGCGTGACGTCCTGTATTAGTCCGTAGGTCACTGCCTCGTCGGCTGACAGGGTCACGCCCTGTTGCATGTCGCCCTCGACCCGCTCGAGGGGCTGGCCGCTCGCCTCGGCCAGGCGGGCGTGGAGGGCGGCGAGCTGGCGTTGGTAGGACGCGGCGAAGGTGGCCAGCTCGTCGGCCCGGCCTTGCAGCTGGGCGGTGGGATCCCTCAGAACGAACACGCAATGGGGATGGGACAGGCGGCGGTCGGCCGCCGCCAGCGGGGCCAGCGCCGGGCCGCCCACCTTGCCGCTGCACAGGGCCCGCACCGTCACGCCGACCAGGTCGACGGTGTCGGCCAGCGCGGTGGAGGCGTCGAGGTCGCCGTCGGGGCACGACAGGCGCAGGTCGACCGGCTCGTCACCGGTGGCGTCGAGCAGCATCAGCCGGGCGATGGCCAAGGTGGACGCCTCGTCGTCGAGCCGGCCGCTCACCAGCACGATGCGCCGCTCGAGGAGGCGGTCGAACAGGTCCTCGTGGGGTGACCCCGAGGGCACCGCAACCGAGGGGACGACTGGCGACGGCCGGCCGGGGGGCGGGGGTGGTTCCCGCCGCTCGGGCACCGGCCGCCAGGGCGGCACCTCGGGGGGCCACTGCGGCGGGTCGGGCCAGTCAGCCACGGCCCCGTTCTCCGTGTCGCGGGCACCCTGCCCCCAGCCGCCACTGGAGCCCGACGCCCAGCGCGGCGGCGTAGCGCTCGATGGTCGAGAGCCGGGCGTCGGACTCGCCGGACTCCAGCCGGGCGACGGCGGGCTGGGAGGTCCCCATGCGGGCGGCGACCTCCGTCTGGGAGAGGCCGAGGCGCCGGCGGGTCGCGCTGAGCTCGGCCACGAGGTCGCCCCGGCGCTCGGAGATCTCGCCGAAGCCGGGGAACACCGATCGCCGCGCCGACGGGCCGTCCATATCGAAAACGATATACGGCGCCGGACGACTACGTGCTGTCGCTCACTCCCAGGCCGGCTCGGCGCATGAGCTGCGGGCGGTCGACGATGCGGTAGCGGCGGTCGTGCTGGTACACCCAGCCCAGGCGGACGAAGGTGGAGATCGACTTGTTCACCCGCTCACGCGAGGCCCCCACCAGGGCAGCCAGCTCCTCCTGGGTGACAGGAAGCTGGAACTCGTCGGCGTCGCCGGCCAGCTCCAGCAGGCGCTTGGCCGTCCGCCCGGTCACGTCGAGGAAGGCGCTGTCGGTGATCGCCTGGTCGGCCAGCCGGAGCCGGTTGGCGAGCAGCTCGACGAGCCCCCAGAGCAGGCTGGGGTGCTGCTCGAGGACCTGGCGGGCGGGCTCGTAGGGCACGGCCACGATCGTCGACGGCTCGATGGCTCGGGCCTGGGTGGTCCGACGCCTCTGGTCGAACAGGCTGCAGACGCCGAACAGCTCGCCCTTGGCGACGAGAGCGATGAGCGCCTGGCGTCCGTCGGGCGCCTGGTTGGCGATGGCGACCCGTCCGGACTGGACCACGAACAGCTCCGAGGCCGGTTGCCCGGGACGGTAGACGACGTCGTTGCGTTGCAGCCGGCGCGTGGTCGTGACTCCGCCGGCCACTGCCGCCAGAGAGGCGAGCAGGTGCTCGCCCAACCGTGATCCTCCGGCGCGGGGCTCCTCGCCGTTCCGGCTCTCGACGGCGCCGTTCAAGTGGTGCTCGCGCTGTCCCGGAGGGGGGTGCGAGGCAAGGGGGTCAAGTTGTTGTCGGGTCACTTTCCTGGCACTCTGGAGTTGTCCCCACTCGTCTCGTTCCTTGGGAGAGGCATGCCCTTCGACGTCGGAGACAAGGTGGTCTATCCCCACCACGGCGCAGCGGTAATCGAGCGTCGGGAGCGTCGAGACGCCTTCGGCACCGACCGTGAGTACCTGGTGCTGAAGCTCGCCTACGGCGACCTCACGCTGATGGTGCCGGCCGACAACACCGACGAGGTCGGCCTTCGGGAGGTCATCAACGACGAGGAGGTCGAGGAGGTCTTCGCTGTCCTTCGCAAGAAGGAGGCGCGCATGCCCACCAACTGGTCCCGCCGGTTCAAGAACCACGTGGAGAAGCTGAAGTCGGGCGACATCTACCAGGTGGCCGAGGTGGTGCGGAACCTCTCGATCCGGGAGAAGGACAAGGGGTTGTCGGCGGGCGAGAAGCGCATGCTCACCAAGGCCCGCCAGATCCTGGTCTCCGAGCTCACCTTCGCCATCGGCGTCACCGAGGAGGAGGCCGAGCGAAAGCTCGACGAGGCGCTCGTCTGAGCGACGGCCCGCGCCGTCCACCGACGGCGGTCGCCGGCCATCAATGAGCGTCTGGGCCGTCGTCGTGGCTGGCGGCTCCGGGCGCCGCTTCGGCGGCTTCAAGCAGTACGAGCTGCTGGGGCACCGCCTGGTCGTCGACTGGGCCGTGGCCGCCGCCCACACGGCCGCCGACGGTGTGGTCCTCGTCGCCCCACCCGGGCGGCTGCGCGCTGGAGACGAGCCGGTCGACGCGGTGGTCCCGGGAGGCGCCACCCGGTCGGCGTCGGTGCGGGCCGGGCTGGTTGCCGTGCCCGAAGGGGCGGAGATCGTCGTCGTGCACGACGCCGCCCGGCCACTCGCCTCACCGGCCCTGTTCGCGGCGGTCGTCGCCGCCGTGCGCGACGGGGCGGACGGCGCCGTGCCCGGGCTCCCCCTCACCGACACGGTGAAGCGGGTGCAAGACGGCACTGTCGTCGCCACCGTCGACCGGTCCGAGCTGGTGACGGTCCAGACGCCGCAGGCCTTTCGCGCCTCGGTGCTGCGCCAGGCCCATTCCGGTGAAGGCGACGCCACCGACGACGCCGCCCTCGTGGAGGCGATCGGCGGGCGGGTGACGGTCGTGGCCGGCGACCCGGCCAACGTCAAGCTCACCTCCTTCGAGGACCTCGCCGACGCCGAGGACCGGGTGCTCGGCGGCCGCACCGGCCCGTGAACCACCCCGACGAGCCTGCCCACCGGGTGGGACTGGGGTTCGACGTCCACCCATTCTCGGACGATCCCGCCCGCCTGCTGGTCGTCGGGGGCGTGACGGTGGCGGGCGAGCGGGGGCTGGCCGGCCACAGCGACGCCGACCCCGTCGCCCACGCCGTCGCCGATGCCCTGCTGGGAGGGGCGGGACTGGGTGACCTGGGGACACGCTTCCCCGACACCGACCCCGCCTGGGCCGGTGCGGACAGCGTGCGGCTGCTGGCGGCGGTGGCGGAGGCGGTGCGAGCCGCCGGCTGGGTGCCGGCCAACGTCGACTGCGCGGTGGTCCTCGAGGCGCCCCGGCTGGCCCAGGACGTCTCGCGCATGGAGGCCGTCCTCTCGGAGGCCATCGCCGCACCCGTCTCGGTGAAGCCCAAACGGGCCGAGGGCCTGGGCGCCCTGGGCCGAGGGGAGGGCGTCGCCTGCTGGGCGGTGGCGCTGCTGAGACGCCGGTGAGATGAGGGCAGGGACGCCCGGCCGCGGGCGCCGGCGGCCGGCGCCTCGACGCTCGGCGTCCCCGGGCCCCCGGCGGGACACGGACAAGGGGGTGGGCGGCGAGCAGGTCGAGGGCCGCCAGGCGGTGGCCGAGCTGCTGGCCGCCGGACGCCGGGCGGTGCTCGACGTTTGGCTCGACGAGGGCGCCGAGCGGGCACCGATCGTCGACCGCATCGAGGAGCTCGCGGCCAGGCGGCGGGTGCCGGTACGGAGGGTCGCCCGCTCCCGGCTGGACGCCGAGGCCCGCACCGACGCCAGCCAGGGCGTGCTGGCCCACGCCCGCCCGCTGCCGGAGGCCGACTTCGACGAGCTCTGCCGGGCGCCGGCCGCTCCCCGCGGGCCGGCGAGGGCGACCGCCGGGGGACGGACCGCCGAGCCACCGTTCCTGCTGGCCCTCGACGGGGTGACCGACCCTCAGAACGTCGGCGCCCTCCTGCGCACGGCCGAGGCGGCCGGGGTCACCGGGGTGGTGCTGCCCCGGCACCGGACCGTCCACGTCACCCCGGCGGTCACCAAGGCGGCGGCTGGGGCGGTCGAGCACGTTCCCATCGCGGTCGTCCCAGGGCTTCCCGCCGCCCTCGCCCGTGCCGCCGAGCTGGGGCTGTGGGTGGTCGGTCTCGACCCGGCCGGGCCGGAGAGCCTGTTCGAGCTCGCGGTGGCCGATGCCGGGGTGGTCGTCGTGCTGGGGGCGGAGGGCCGGGGGCTCTCCCGGCTCGTCCGGGAGCGTTGCGACAGCTTGGTCGCCATCCCACTCCGGGGCGTGCTCCCCTCGCTGAACGTGGCCGCCGCCGGCGCCCTCGCCCTCTTCGAGGTTGCCCGCCGTCGGGCCGCCGGGTCCGCGCCTCACCGATGACCGTTGACAGAACCTGACGCGATGGCTACAAAGGGCACCTTCGCTCTAGTCATTTGTCATCTACCGGCCCACGGTACCCAGCTCTGCTGCACCAGGAGCGTGCATGCCGCATCGTCTGAGCGCCCTCCCCGGAGGCGCCTTTAGCGACGAGGACCTGGTCGCTCACTTCCGCGCCGGCCACGTGCAGGCCCTCGAGCTCCTGATCGAGCGCTACCAGCGGTTCACTCGGGCCCGAGCCCGCGCCTACTTCCTGGTCGGCGGTGACTTCGACGACATCGAGCAGGAGGGCATGATCGGCCTCTTCAAGGCCGTTCGGGACTTCCGCGACGACCGCCAGTCGTCGTTCCGAGCCTTCGCCGAGCTGTGCGTCACCCGCCAGATCATCACCGCCATCAAGTGCGCCACCCGCCAGAAGCACCAACCGCTGAACCAGTACGTGTCCCTGTCGGGCCTCCCGGTGTCCGACTGTGTCGACGACCGGCCGGTCGAGGACCTCCTCGACGACCATCACGTCCCCGACCCGGCCGACGAGGTGGTGTCGGCGGAGCGCATGGCCGCCATGCGGGCGGCCATGGCGGAGATGCTCTCGGGGCTGGAGGTCGACGTCCTGCGCCTCTACGTCGAGGGGCGGTCGTACCAGGAGATCAGCCTCCTGTTGGGCCGCCACGTGAAGTCGATCGACAACGCCCTCCAGCGGATCAAGCGCAAGCTGGAGGCCCATCTCGCCGCGCGCGACGCCGAAGACGTCGCTCCTGCCGTCGCCTGACCGGAGCGGCGCGCGCGAGGGTTTGGGCCGCGCTAGAACAGCGTCACACGCCGGTGTGGCGCAGTCCGGTAGCGCAGGCGACTTGTAATCGCCAGGTCGTCGGTTCGAATCCGACCACCGGCTCGGTATTGCTGGGTGGAGGGCGGTGCTTGACCTCACGGGCCTACGCGGGCAACCTGCCGAGAATGGCACTCTCGGATCGCGACCGGGCGATCCTCGATTTCGAGCGGGCGTGGTGGTCTGAGCCGGGCACGAAGGAGGCCGCCATCCGAGCCCGTTTCGACCTGTCGCCGACGCGCTACTACGAGCTCCTGCGGACCATCCTGGGATCGCCCGACGCCGCCGCCTACGACCCTCTGGTCGTGCGCCGCCTGCGCCGGTCCCAGTCCCGGCGACGTCGTGCCCGGCTGGAGGGCCGTCCAGCCAGCCAGCCTCCCGGCCGGTGAGCCGGCGGCCGCCCTCCTTCCGCGGAACGGGCGACACTCTGGGGGGCTCGAGCGCTCGAGGCATCGCCTTGTTGGCGGTGGCCGTGCTCCTGGGCATCTTCGTCCTCAACCAGACCGACCCGGGGTCCTCCGCCAGCCAGTCCACCGAGGACCTCGAGGAGGCCACCCCCACCACCGGGCCCGACGAGGTCACGACGCTCGTGCCGACCTCCGCCCCCCGGGCTCCCCGCCCCCCCGCCGAGGTGAAGGTGCTCCCCGCCAACGGCAGCGGCGTCGCCGGGTTGGGCGGCCGCGTCGGCGATCGGCTCAAGGCCAGGGGCTACACCAACACGCTCGCCGCCACCAACACCACCAGGGAGGTCGCGGCCAGCTCGGTGGAGTTCAACCGGGACTTCGAGCCCGAGGCGCGGGCGGTGGCCGAGACGCTCGGGCTGCCGCCGACGGTGGTCAAGGCCCTCGACTCGCCGCCGGTGGCCGACACCCGTGGCGCCGACGTCGTTGTCCTCATCGGGCCCGACCTCAACACCGGCGGCACCACCACGACGGCGGGCCGGGGCACGACCACCACCGGCGCACGGGCCACCACCACCACCCGGCGCTGACCGGCGGCGCTCACGGGCGCAGGCGGCGGGTCTCCGAGCGGACCTCGATGCTCAGCGTGCCGCCGACGGGAGCCACCAGCTCGTCGGGCTGCACGGGGCTGAGGGTCACCCGGAACTCCCCGCGCGTCTCGGTCTGCGCCCGCTCGACCGCACCGTCGGCGAGGCTGCGGGTGGCCGTCCCCTCGCTGATCTCGACGCCCGAGAGGGTCATCGTGCTCCCCCGGAGCGGCGCGGTGCTGGTGAGGGGCACACGGGTCTCGGCCTTGGTGGACGCCACCTTGCGCCCGTCGAGCAGGCCGAGCTCGAGCAGCCGTCCGGAGCCGGAGATGCGGGCGGGGGGGGAGCCGGGGAGGCCCACCGGGGTGTCGATCGTCCAGCGCTCTCCGGGCGCGAGCGGTCGGTCGGTCGGGGCGCCCGGAGCGCCCGGCAGGATGTGGGGCAGCGCACCCGGGCCGAGCACCGACGGCGGCAGCCCCTCGACCGCCTCGACGCCGGCGAGCTGGGCCCCCCGGTCGAAGCGGACCACGAAGGTCCTGTCGGGCGTCCCCGCCTGCCGGATGCGGACGTGCACCCGGGCCTCGCCCGGCGGGCCTGGGAGCACGAGGCTCTCGGTGACGAGCACGGCGTCGTCGACGGTCTCCTCGGGGGCGCTCCCGGCCAGCCGGATCGTCGTCTCCGAATGCACGCGGACCTCGTGGCGGTACCGGGTGCCGACCGAGGGCCGGAAGGAGATCCTCACCGTGTCGGGAGAGCAGCCGGCGAGCAGCCCGCCCACCAAGGCGCCGACGAGGACCGCCCCGGCCGCCCTGCGCACCGCCCCACCGTAGGCCGTCGGGCACCGGCTCGGAATAACGTCGCCGACGTGCCTTCCCCCGACGAGCGACTGGCGGCCCTGCGGTCGGAGCCTTCCGAGGCGGGGATCTTCTGCGACTTCGACGGGACCCTCGCGGCGATCGTCGACGACCCCCAGCAGTCCCGGCCGGTGGAGGGCGCGGTCGACGTGCTCGCCGCCCTGGCTCGGGCGTACGCCCGGGTCGGCGTCGTCTCCGGCCGGCCGGCGGGGTTCCTGCTCCGTCACCTCGGCCCCGGGCCCGACGACGCTCGGGACCTGACCGACGCCGAGCACGGGAGCTTGCTGCTCGCCGGCCTCTACGGGCTGGAGGTCGTGCGGAACGGGGAGGTGGTGGCGTCCGACGAGGCCCGCCAGTGGGGCCCCGTCCTGGACGAGGCCGTCGCCCGGCTGAAGGACGAGGCGCCCGAGGGCGTGTCGGTCGAGGGCAAGGGGTTCACCGTCGTCCTGCATTTCCGGACCCACCCCGAGCTGGGCGACGAGGCGCGCGCTCTGGCCAACCGGGAGGCGGAACGGAGTGACCTGGAGGTCGGCGAAGGCCGTCAGTCGTTCGAGCTGCGGCCGCCCCTGCCCACCTCCAAGGGGACGGTGGTGGCCGAGGCCGCCTCCGGGCTGTCCGCCGTCTGCTTCCTCGGCGACGACTACGGCGACCTCACCGCCTTCGACGCGTTGGACGAGCTGGCCGAGTCGGGCGCGGCGACCCTTCGGGTCGGCGTGCGCAGCGAGGAGGCCCCCGACGAGCTCCTGGAGCGGGCCGACCTGGTGGTCGACGGCCCAACGGAGGTCGTTGAGCTGCTGCGCAGCCTGGTCCCCGAGGACGAGTGACCCGCGGGCCGCCCCGAGCCGCCCCCGCCCGAGCCACCAAACCGATCTGATCGGCGAAATGGCCTCTGTGTAGCCACCTCGCCGATCAGTTCGGCGGAGTGGCTCCTGTGTAGCCACCTCGCCGATCAGTTCGTCGGAATGGCTCCCCGAGCGGGCCGGCTACTGCGTAGCGGCGCTCCGCTGGTCGTCCAGCCAGTCCCGGGGCTGGCGGAGGTTGGCCGCCTTGCGGAGGGCGCTGGCGTGGTCGGACCGCTCGGTCGGGCTCATGGCGAGGGCGGTGGCCAGCGCCTCGGAGGTCCCGGCGATGTCGAATGGGTTCACCTCGAGGGCGGCCGAGCCCAGCTCTTCCCAGGCCCCTGCATCGCGGCTCAACGCGAGGACGCCGTCGTTCTCGTTGAGCAGCGCCCCCTCCTTGGCCACCAGGTTGAGCCCGTCACGGATGGGGTTGACCAGCAGCACGTCGTAGCGGCGGAGGGCGGCCACCGACCGTGGGAAGTTGTCGCTGGTGTCGACGATGACCGGCGTCCAGCCCGGCGTCGACCACGTCTCGTTGAGGTGGCGGGCGAGGGTCTCCACCTCCTGGCGGTACGCCAGGTACTCGGGCAGGCCCTCCCGTGACGGGTAGATGAAGGCGGCGAACACCACCCGTCCCCGCCACTCGGGGTGGGTGCGGAGCAGGTCGTCGTAGGCGAGGAACCCCCGCAACAGGTTCTTGGACAGCTCGATGCGGTCCACCCGCAGGATGAGCATCCGGTCGCCGATCGTCTCCTCGAGAGCGGCGCCCTCCTTGGCGCACTCGTCCGACGCCGCGACCCCCTCGATGTCGTCGTGGTCGGGCGCCATCGGCGAGACGAACGTGGACGGCCGCCAGCCCAGCACCTGCGCGCAGCAGTCCTCGAAGTTGGCCGCCCAGCGGCGGGCGTGGAAACCGCACGACGTGTGGCTGCTCATGCCCACAAGCAGCTCCTCGGCCACGTTGGTCGGAAGCACCCGCAGGGCGCCGGGCTCGCAGAAGGGCGTGTGGGTGAAGTGGACGGCGTGGAGGTCCCGGCGTTCCTGGGCCAGCCACGTGCCCACCAGGGAGAGGTGGTAGTCCTGCACGAGCACGGTGGCTTCCTCGGGTGCCTCGTCGATCAGCACCCGGGCGAAGGCCAGGTTCATCGCCCGGTAGGCCGCCCATGCGTCCCGCCACCGGCGGTCGAGACGAGGCCGCCGGGGCAGGTCGAACATGTTGTGGTGCAAGAACCAGAGGGTCGCGTTGGAGACGACGTCGTAGGCCATGCGGTAGTCGTCGAGGTCGAGGGCGAGGAGCCGGACACGGTGGCCCTCGGCCTCGTCGACCCCCCTGGCCGCCGCCTCGCGGTCACCCTCGCTTATGGCCGAGGCGATCCACGTCGCGCCCGTCTCCCGGGCGAGCGGGCCGAGGCTGGACACCAGCCCGCCGGCCCCGCGACGGGCGGTCAGCTCGCCGTCCTCCCCGACCGAGAACGACAGCGGCCCGCGGTTGGAGGCGATGACGAGCGGGCTGGCGTCCTCTGGAATGCGCCACCATAACGGACCGCTCGGCGGCCCCTGCGAGTCAGCTCCGCTCCCGGTAGGCGGCCACGCTGGCGATCGGTGGGCGCTCGGCGATCTCGACGGCGATCGGGTCGAGCTCCGGCCGGCGCAGGACGGCCCGACCGTCGTCGGCCACGCTCATGCCGGCCCGCCGGAGGGCGGTGGCGAGGACGGCCACGGCCTGCGGGCCCAGCTCCTGCAGCGACCGGTTGCGATGCGTGCGCACGCCGAGATCGACCTGGGCGACGGCCTCCACGCCGCACCGGGCGGCAACGTCGACGAGCAGGGCCAGGTCGACGCCGTACCCCTGCACGAAGGGCATCTGCTCCAGCACGCTGCGGCGCCCGGCGAACTCTCCCGCCAGCGGCTGGGCGACCGCGCTCAGGTGAGGGAACAACAGGGTGAGCACAGGGCGGGCGACCAGCTCGGTGACCCGCCCCCCTTCGCCCACCACCCCGTTCAGGGGACGGCGGTAGCGGCCTTTGACGAAGGCGATCGAGTCGTCGGTGAGAAGGGGGCCCAGCACGCCCACGACGAACTTCGGGTCGAACTCCCGGAGGTCGGCGTCGCAGAAAGCGAGCACCTCCCCCTTGGCTGCCCCGAGGGCCTTCCAGAGGGCCTCTCCCTTGCCGCTGCCCGGTCCACAGCTGGGGAGCACGTCGGCGGCCGCCAGCACCGTCGCCCCGGCGTCGGCGGCGACGGTGGCGGTGGCGTCTCGCGACCCGTCGTCGACGACGAGGACCTCGTCCACCAGGGCGGTCCGGTCGACCAGCTCCGCGCACACGGCGGTGACGATGGGGCCGATGGTCGTCTCCTCGTCGCGAGCGGGGATGCAAACCGAGACGAACCGTCCCCCCTTGGCTTGCACCAGCCGATCGACGGGGAAGTCTCGGGAGTGGAACGTCCGCACCTCGCCAAGAGCCATGGGCCATTCTTCTCCCTCCGCGAAGGGCTTTGACGAAGGGCGGGTCGGATCGCGATCATTGAGACAATCATCCAGAGCGGTCGAGGGACCGGGCCCTACGACGCCGCGACAACCAGTCTGCCCAGTCGACCGACGGGGGACCAGGTGCCAACGCCCGGATCGATGAGGAGGCGACGTTGTTGTTCGTCGAAGGTCTGCGATGTCGGGAGTGCAGCCGCGCCTACCCGGCCGAGGCGCTGCACGTGTGTGAGTACTGCTTCGGCCCCCTCGAGGTCACCTACGACTACGAGGCGATCGCCGCCGCCACCACCCGGGCGTCGGTGGCCGCCGGGCCCACGTCGATCTGGCGGTACGCCAACCTCCTTCCCGCCCACAACGACGGCGCCGTCGACCTGGGCGCGGGGTTCACGCCGCTCGTCCGGGCCGACCGCCTGGCCGCCGAGCTGGGCGTGGGCGAGCTCTGGCTGAAGAACGACACGCTGAACCCGACGGGCTCGTTCAAGGACCGGGTCGTGTCGGTCGCGCTGGCGCGGGCCCGGGAGCTGGGCTTCAAGGTGGCCGCCTGCGCCTCCACCGGCAACCTGGCCAACTCGGTCGCCGCCCATGCCGCCCGGGCGGGCATGCGGCACTTCGTCTTCATCCCCGCCGACCTGGAGCCGGCCAAGATCGTCACCTCGGCGGTGTACGGGCACAGCCTGATCGCGGTGGACGGCAGCTACGACGACGTCAACCGGCTGTGCGCCGAGCTGGCGTCGGAGCACCCGTCGTGGGCGTTCGTGAACGTCAACCTGCGCACCTACTACGCCGAGGGGTCCAAGACGCTGGCGTTCGAGACGGCCGAGCAGCTCGGCTGGCAGGCACCCGACCACGTCGTCGTCCCGGTGGCGTCCGGCTCGCAGCTGACCAAGGTGGCCAAGGGCTTCGAGGAGCTGTGGAGGGTCGGCCTGCTCGACGAGGAGCCGCACGTGCGGGTCTCGGGGGCCCAGGCCGAGGGATGCTCGCCGGTGGCGACCGCCTTCTCGTCGGGGGACCACTACGTCCGCCCGGTGAAGCCTCACACGATCGCCAAGTCGCTGGCCATCGGCAACCCGGCCGACGGCATCTACGCCCTCGACGCCGTCCGGACGAGTGGAGGGGCGCTGGCGTCGGTGACCGACGACGAGATCGTCGAGGGGATCGTCCTCCTCGCCCGCACCGAGGGCATCTTCGCCGAGACCGCGGGGGGCGTCACCATCGCCACCCTGGCCAAGCTGGCGGCGTCGGGCGCCGTCCGCCCCGACGAGCGGGTGGTCGCCTACGTGACGGGCCACGGTCTGAAGACGGTCGACGCGGTGGCGCCCTCGGTGGGCCCGTCGGCCACCATCGCCCCGACCATGGAGGCATTCGCCCAGGCGGTCGACCTGGAGGAGGGAGGGCTCTGATGGCCGTCGTCGTGCGCATCCCCACCCAGCTGCGGTCCCTGTCGGACGGTGCCTCGGAGGTCAAGGTCGAGGGGGACACCGTGGGCGAGGTGCTGGCCGCCCTGGACCGTGCCCACCCCGGCTTCGAGGACCGGCTCTACGACGACGCCGGCCAGCTCCGCCGCTTCGTGAACGTGTTCGTGGCCGACGAGGACGTGCGCTTCCTGAAGGGCCTGGACACCAAGGTGGAGCCGGGGACCACCGTCTCCATCATCCCCGCCGTCGCTGGGGGCTGAGGGTCCGCCGGCGGGGCGGGGGTGCCCGCCGCAGGTGGCCGCTTGCATCGCAGCGGGTCGGTTTGGTTGTATCGTTAGCAGTCAGAGGATGAGAGTGCTAACGACCGGAGTCCGAACGGACCGGGACGGAGGAGCAACCACATGCCCAAGTTGATCGCCTTCGAAGAGACCGCCCGCCGGGCCCTCGAGAGCGGCATGAACCAGCTGGCCGACGCGGTACGGGTGACCCTCGGCCCCAAG
>DATACM010000496.1:0-1794 GCA_036259055.1 Acidimicrobiales bacterium
CCTGACGGCCGGCCGGCCGGTCGTCGGTCAGGCCAGTTGCGCGCGCAGCGCCCCGCCGGGGAAGGGCTCGTTGTGCACGTTCACGTAGTAGTTGGCCGGGTCGGCGGCGATGGCGTCGGCGTCGGAGTCGGTGACGCAGCCGGAGGAGCGCCCTCGGGTCGGCGAACGCAGCGGCACGACGACGGGACCGGGCTCGCCTCGCGGGGCGCGGTGGATGTGGGCGGCGAACGACGGCGCGATTCCCGACACCCGGATCACGTAGCAGATGCGGTCAGTGTCGGTGTTGACCGAGAAGCGGGCGAAGCCGGAGCCGTCGAGGTCGCCGACGGGCGTCTCCTCGCCCCCAGTCATGACCACCGTGAACGTCCGGGTCACGGCGGCCGCCGGCGAGGCACCGGCCACCAACCCGGCGAGGGCGAGGGCGGCCACTGGGGCGATGGTGCGACGTAGCATGCGGTTCCTCCTGCTCGACGGACGGCGAGAGCGTAGAGCGTGCCCGCGGGCGCGTCACCCACCGGAGAGCACGACCGGCCGGTCAACGACGCCCTGGGGCAGCTCGACCGTGACGCGTGGCCAGCTGGCCGAACGGGTGAGCAACCGGGGGCCGTTGTCGGTGACCAGAGCGGTGTCCTCGGACTTGGTGCCGGTGATCGAGGGGTTCCAGGCCACCGCCTGGGCGGTCTCCAGCCGGTGGCCGGCGGACGGTGTGGCGAACTCCTCCCGCCCCGCGTAGCCGGTCAGCCCGCCTTGGTGGTGGAGGCGCCACTCCCCGGCGAAGCCCTCGACCTCGTACTGCTGGATCCCCGCCGCCAGCACGTCGGCGAGCGCGGCCCCGGGCCGGCTCTCGAGGAGCAGGCGGGCGTCGACGCGGGCGACCGCTCGATGGCGCGCCGCCCGCTCGCCGTCGGGCGGGCCGAAGGCGACGATGCGCGTCAGCGAGGCGTGCAGCCCGTGGCGCCGGCCGGTCAGCGCCACGAGCAGGACGCGCTCGACCCGGTGAGTCGTGGGCAACGGGTGGCGGTACCGGTCGATGCGCCCGTCGGCGCCGACCAGGTTGACCAGGGCCAGGATGTCTCGTCGCCGGCACTCCGATGCGACGCGGGCGGCGACGTCGAGCTCGCGGTCGCCCGGCCGGGCCGCCCGGCAGGCGGTCTCGACCGCGTCGGCGGCGTCCGCTCCCAGGTGGCGGTAGCGCCCCACCTCGCTGGGCAAGAGGGTCCGACGGAGATGGGCCAGGTCGGGCGGGGCGGGCGCCAGCCCAAGGGCGCCGAGGTCCGACACCGCTCGATCGGTGCGGCACAGGCGCTCGACGAGGGAGCGACCGCCGTCCGGGTCGTGCCACGGCCACTCCTCGGGCGTGAGGCCCAGCCCCGCCACCTGCTCGTCGGCAAAGCGGGCCAGCTCGATGTTGGCGGTCAAGAGGAAGGCGTCGTACGCGGTGACGAGCACCGACGCCGCCCCCGCCTCCTGGGCCAACGACACGTGGCTCTCGCCGCCGGCGGTGATCCAGGCGAAGCCGGCCTGGGAGCCGATCAGCACCGCCTCGAGGGAGTGGCGTTCGAGCCACGACCGCAGCGCCTGCAGCTTCGCCGCCATCTCCTCGCGCCGGCTGGCCACGCTGGCCGGGCTGTCGTGGTGTTCGCTCATCCTCCGCCCCTCCGGGACAGTAGGCCGTCGCTTCAGGTTTGCGGCGCTTCGGCCGATGGGGACGAGGCAGCCCTCCCGCATCTCGCTGGTCCTCCGTGCGGAGAGGGGGCTGCGCAGGGGCCTCGCGACACTCCCGGGTCGCGAGGC